>JAMDDH010000066.1 GCA_023488885.1 Thermoplasmatota archaeon
TGCTCCGGTCGGGATTTGGACCCGAGTCGAGGGATTGAGAGTCCCTTATGCTTGGCCTGGCTACACTACCGGAGCTGCCGTGCGAGATGCCGACAGGACATTTATTTCTTTTGCTTGAGGCAGTCACGAGATGCGGTTCTTGCAATAACCCGTTTCATAGCCGAACATAAATGAAAAATATGATCAGATCGGCCAGAAAACTTTAGCCAGTTCCACGATGACAGCCATGGCTATTCCGATGTAAATAATCAACTTTGGATCCAAGGCCGGGCCCTTGATCTCTTCTTCCTCGAAATACCTGATTAATCCGGCTCCAGACTGGAATCCTTCAGATTTCTTCTCTGCCATTTGTAAGAGGTGTAGCTTTTGAAGCTTTATTTAATTTTACTTTAGGACCGGGAAATAATTTTTGCTTCCCCGGCTACTTTGATCATAGAAATGCCGTCACATAATTTCTCCAGTCTTGACTTCACTTCCCGATGTGATTTCTTTTCCACAGTCACAAATACGTTGCTTCCTCCGGTGACTATATATGAAGCCCAAATTTCCTTCCGAATCTCGTTTACCCTGTCCATGAGGGCCCTCATCCTCTGATCAATGACTACCACACCGACGCTTTCTATTAATCTGTGGTATTCTTCCGTATCTTGGTGAGCCAGATCGAATATTCCTTTAATGTCCCGATCTTCTGCCAGTTTCTCCAGTGTCTTTCCCTTGGAATCGGTGTCATCGATGCGTTTCCGGTAATTAGGGCTGTTGACAATGTTTTCATGAATCTTGTCGGATGGGTTTCTTATTGTGTTGAATCTGCATCCTAAGGTGATATAATCCCTGAACTCGCGTGCATCAAGTATTCTCTCAGTGTTGCACCTGCCCTTCGTGGTTCTGGTAATGGTCAATCCTCCGTAGAGGCTTCTTCCGACGCTCTCTGATATTGACCGGAGTTCGTTCTCGAATTCAATTCTGTCACTTATGCCTCCGCTAAGGTGGTCTATATTCACGCCCATTGCAGCTGCTCCTGCATCTGAACTGCCACTCAGTACTCCTTTGTTCTCCGACCTGAACGAAACTGAAAGACCGTCTTCGTTGAGACCCAGATGATTCAGCATTTTACTGCGGTACCTGTTCAGCACCACGAATGGCGATCTGCCGGATTCAGAATATTCGACCGATTCTCCGTTGAGCGATCCGAATGGGGTCCCTTTGTTGATGAAAACACTGGTTTTAACCGAAATGTCTTCATCTGCACCTGTATAAGCAAAGCCAGAGGATGTGTGAAGAGGAATCCTGTTGATTTTATCCGAGATTCCCCCAAGCAGAATTACTCCGATGGTTGGATACGCTTTGGCTTCCGAGTAGGCTAAAATGTTCCTGTCTGTCAATATTTCAAGCTATAATTCCGATTATTAAGTTTTTTGCCCCGATGATACGGCAAAATAAATACATGGATTCATTATGACCATTCGAGCCATATGTCCATAAATAAGGATCAGACGGAGATGTTGAATCTCCTTGGCGTGAAATATAAACTTGAATTGTTTTCAGATGTCCCGAAGAGTGTACGGAAATCTTCATTCAGGATGAACAGAGGAATTTCCGAGCACGAAGTTCTGCTTGAGGCAAGATCAAATGCCGCACTCAACAGGGGACCTGAGATGCTGAATTTTCTCGGGAACGGCATATACGACAGGATCATACCTGCTTCGGTTGATTCTATCGTGGGAAGAACCGAGTTTCTGACTTCTTATACTCCGTACCAGGCTGAGATGTCCCAGGGAGTCCTGCAGTCCCTGTTTGAGTACCAGAGCATGATGTGTCAGCTGACTGGTATGGACGTAACCAATTCTTCAATGTACGACGGCTACACAGCTCTTGGAGAGGCAGTCAGGATGGCTTACAGAATCAACGGGAAAACTGAGCTGCTTGTTCCGGAATGCATGTACGACGGGAAACTGCAGGTCATAAAGAGTTATCTTGAAGGTCTGCCGGTCAAGATCAAAAAATATGCAATGGATGCCGGAACGGGCTTTATGAATCTGGATGATCTGAAATCCAGGGTCAACGGAAACACCTGCGCCATAATATGCGAGATGCCGAACGGGCTCGGCATTATTGACCAGAATATTACCAAAGTACAGGAGATAAAAGGGGAAGCACTGCTCATCGCGTATGTGGACCCTATTTCACTGGGCATCCTGAGGGCACCCGGCGAATACAATGCAGACATAGCAGTGGCAGAAGGGCAGCAGCTTGGCATACATATGAGTTATGGAGGACCTCTCCTCGGGATTTTATCATTTAAGAGAGATTACATAAGAAAATCTCCCGGTAGACTGATCGGCGAAACGGTTGACGTCAATGGAAAACGCGCCTTCGTGATGACCCTGCAGACCAGGGAGCAACACATAAGGAGGGAGAAAGCCATGAGCAACATCTGCACGAACCAGGCCCTCATGGCAATCACCGCCGCAGCATACCTCGGAATTGTCGGCCCGGACGGGCTCAGAAAAATAGGATCTCTGACTTACAAGAATGCCAACGATCTCGGAAATAAGCTGAGGGGAACGAAATCTGCGGCAAAGGATCAATTGACTGGAAAAAGCTTCTCGGATGTCCTGATCAGATTCAACTCAGATCAGGGGAACCTGCAGGAAAAGCTTCTTCGTAAGGAAGTTCTAGGTGGTATCAGTCTTGCAGGAATTTGTGCCCCGGTCGAAAAAACATTTCCGCATTCGCACTTCTTTTCAGTTACAGAGAAGACCACGGCCGCTGAAATTGAAAAACTTGCCGGCATTCTGGAGGGGATCTGATTGCCTTTCAGACAAGCCACATACGATGAGCCATTGATCTCGGAAATGCGTTCAGGATCAACTTACAGGATACCTGGCGATGCCTCAGCCACAGTTCTTAAAGACCTCCCCGGAGAGATCCTGCGGAAAGACCTGAAATTGCCGGAAGTTTCGGAATATGACGTTGTAAGGCATTATACAAGGCTGTCTCAGATGAATTACAGCGTGGACCTTGGCATATATCCACTCGGCTCCTGTACCATGAAATTCAATCCCAAGTTAGCTGACCTGGTTTCAACTTTTGAGGGATTCAGTGGAATCCACCCCCTGCAGAGTGAAGAGACCGTTCAGGGATCGCTGAAAATTATGTACGAACTGCAGGAATACCTCAAGGACATTTCCGACATGGACGCTATCACCCTGCAGCCTCTCGCTGGAGCACACGGTGAATTCACAGGCATTCTTATCGTCAGGAAATATCACGAGGATAGGGGAGACCTCGGGAAAAGGACGGAAATCATCATACCTGACTCAGCACATGGCACTAACCCTGCTTCGGCGGCCATGTGCGGTTTCGATGTGGTAGAGATACCTTCGGGACCCAATGGTACTGTCAACATAGAAGCTCTTAAGGCAGCGCTTTCTGAGAAGACCGCAGCATTTATGATCACAAACCCGAACACCCTCGGTATTTTTGAAGACCAGATAACAGAAATTGCAAAACTTGTGCATGACGCCGGTGCGCTCCTTTACTACGACGGGGCAAACTTCAACGCAATACTTGGCATCACTTCGCCAGGACTGATGGGTTTCGACATCGTACACTTCAACCTCCACAAAACCTTTGCAACCCCACACGGCGGAGGCGGTCCCGGTTCAGGACCGGTGGCGGTCAAGGCGCATCTCAAGGATTTCCTGCCGGTGCCAGTTGTGTCCATGAAGGATAAAAGGTATTTTCTTGATTATTCCATGAAGAAGACCATAGGGAAGGTTTCTTCCTACTTTGGTTCCTTTAATATGTTGCTGAGGGCATGGTCTTACATCAAGTATCACGGATGGGACGGCCTTAACGAAAATACGCTCGATGCCGTGATGAACGCAAACTACCTCTCGAAGAAGCTTTCAGCCGCATTCAGGATTCCTTATAAGCCGCTCAAGAAACATGAACTTGTGCTCTCCACGGAAGGTACCGGGAAAAAGGCCCTTGATCTTGCAAAGTATCTCATTGATCAGGGGGTTCATGCCCCCACGGTTTATTTTCCGCTCATCGTTCACGAAGCTATGATGATCGAGCCCACTGAAACTGTGTCCAAGGCCGACCTTGACAATTTTGCCGAAATGCTTCTGAAAAGCCTGGAAGTTGAGGAGGAGGAACTTAAGAAAATGCCACGGAACCTTTCCGTCGGAAGGCTGGACGAAGTAAAGGCAGCCAGGGACCTGAAAATAAGGTGGGATTAAAGGAGTTTAATTCTTTCCTTCTCTACTTTTTTCAAGTATTGAGTGTCGATCTGGATGCCGATTCCCGGTCCGTCGTTGGCGTCTATAACCCCATCCATCATTTTGAACGGATTTTTCACTATGTCCCTGCTGAAATACCTGTCATTTGGCGAGGTATCTCCTGGAGAATCTATGAATTTGCTTGATGCGAGTGCGACATTGAAGGCCCTTCCGACTCCTGTCTCCAGCATCCCTCCCACCCATGTGTGAATGTTGTTTTCCCTGGCCAGCTGGGCAATTTTCATGGATTCCGTGAGTCCTGATACCCTGCCGGGCTTTATGTTGATATACTTGCATGCCTCCATCTTTATTGCTTTTGAAGCCCTGTACTCCGAGATTATGGATTCGTCAAGACATATCGGAGTCTTGATAAGTCTGGCCAGTTCGGCGTGATCAATTATGTCATCATGGTCCAGTGGCTGCTCTATGTAAGCAAGAGAATACTTGTCCAGTGATCTGAGCACTTCAATATCGTCAAGAGTGTAATCGGTGTTGGCGTCTACGCTCAACGGGAATTTGTTCCCTATACCTTCCCTCACGATGTTTACGATCGATTCCTCCATCCCCTTCTTTATCTTTACCTTCACTCTTTTGAAGCCCCTGTTGACCGCTTCCTGTGCGCGTTCTTTCATAACGTCTGTATCATCAATCCCGATTGAAATCCCGACCTCTGCCTTTCCCTTTGAAGGTCCAAGGTATTTGTGCAGAGGCTGTCCTGCATCTTTTGCCCAAAAATCCCAAAGAAGCATCTCCATTGCAGCTTTCGCCATATTATGTCCCTTCACGTGTTTTACACTTTTAAGGAACTCTTCCGGCTTCGGAACATTGAATATCGCAGCTACCAGGTACTTCCTTATTATGTGAAAAGCGGTATCGTTGTCTTCGTAACTGTAATGCGGCCCATAATCGGTAACTGCTTCCGAGTACGCTGTGATCCCGTCCTTTTTTAGTTCGAAAATCATTGCGTCCCTTTCCGTCTGTGTCCCGAAACTTGTGGAAAATGGTACGATAAGAGGAAGAGCAACTTTATGGCAGATCAATTCCATGTGCGTTGATGCTTTAGCCCGTATTTGTTATTTTGGTATCTCTACTCCATTGATCGTCAGAAATTTACTTCCATATATTTATGAACATTCCAACCTTAACCCGCTGTCTATGGAGATAAATATAGTTACAGATCCCAATGAAATAAAGCACATAATTCCTGTGATCAGGTCAGCGTGGGGAATGGAAAGCATGGATCAGCTGGTCAAGGATATAGTTGCAGCAATGCGGTTTCACGGGGGACTTGTACTGCTTGCAAAGCAGGCCGATGAAGTTGTCGGGATGCACTTCAGTTTTCCAGGATTCAGGAACGGGAAAACCTACCTGTATTCCCACATGACTGGAGTTGTACAGCAGGGGAAGTACAAGGGCGTTGGAGAAGCCCTGAAACTCGCCCAGAAAGAATGGGCAGGAACGCATGGCTATGATCTGATAGCCTGGACATATGATCCGCTGATGGCCTTGAATGCCCATTTCAACATAAGCAAACTGGGAGCAATCGTAAGGACCTATCTCAGGGATTTCTATGGTTCCATGGAAGATGCACTGAACTTCGGGCTCCCTACCGACAGGTTTGTTGCAGAGTGGTGGATCAACTATAAAAAACCCAGAATTCCTTCACCGGAAGCATTTCTTAATTCTCCTGAAGCCCCTGGAAAAGTTGATCTCCATTTTAGAAATGATTGCATCGGCCTTTATATACCGAAGGACTTTGTCTCAATGAAACGCAACGATAAAGATTCAGCATTAAATGTACGCATCTCCCTGAGGACAGCGCTTGAAAAGGCATTCGAAAATAGGTATGAAGTGGTTGACTTCAACAAGAATGGCAGTTATTACGTGCTGTGGAAAAATATGGAGTTTGAAAAGATCCATCCAGAGAGAATCTTCAATCCTTAGATCCCCTTGTATCGCTTCAGTGATACCTCGAATATCTCTCCTTCTGAACCCAGATCATTGAGGAGATTGTCGACATCGTCCTGTGAAATCGAGGAGTTTTTGGCAGCAGCGATGATATCTTCATATCTGCAGCCCTTTCCGTCCGAATCGTTGGATTTTATGTAGCTCAGGACAAAATCACGGTTGTTTTTCTCATCCGGCCGCTTAACCGCCTGGCCGGACCCGGTTGTGATCGAAGCCTCGAAATCCTGATTATTGTAGTCTGGGTAGTTGTGCACAGATCTTATGGCACATTCAGCTTCCTCTGAAGAATACCCTTTCTGCATTATATCCTCTTTCTTCATATCCTGGCCAGCTGATGCCACCCTTATGGCATAAATCTTTCTCCTGGCAGAGTGCCTTGCCCTCAGATTCCAGAATTTCAAGGATATTTCGTCCGTCTTGAGTGCTATTTCCGGATTAATGTTGAAATAAATTTTATCTTCGTTCTTGAAGGTGCTTACTCTCCCCATGACCGTAACCGGATCATTGATTTCAAGATCATCGAGCATAATCTTTCCCTGAATACCGAAATCGTTTGCAAACGCCGTGAGGTAAAAGTTGCCAGTTCCGTCCGTTACCGTAACCTTGGTCATGTTTTCCTCGGAATTTTTCTGGGTTACAGTCCCGCAGAATAGTACTCTCCTGACCCTCGATCCCAGGGGAGTTATCACATACGGTTTAGATCTTTCCTCTTCCTGGTTCTCCTGTATCACCGTTGAATCCCTGAGTTCACGCGCAAAAATCCAGTATGCGAATTCCCTCTTTCTAGGCATCACTGGAAATCAGCCTCCAACAATGTTGAGAATTTTTTCATGTGATCTTCGTTCATGTATTGCAGCGATCTCGCCCTGAGGGAAAGTCCCATCTGATTCTTGGCAACGTCTCCGCTCACAACCAGGCTTTTTCCGAGGATATTTTCGGTTAATCCAGTCTGGACACTGCGTCTGGATATCGACGTGTTTGACGGGATAAATTCCTCGTTCTTTATGCCAAGGACAGGCAGGAGAGCCATTTTTCCTCCGGTGCATTGAATGTGGCCGGTGCCGTCGTCCAGTGTAAAATAGGCAAATAGATCATAGGACTGTGGTGCATCAGGATGATCCGGACAGCGCAGGTCCTCAAGACGTTCGTTGCATTGGGAACAACGTATCACCAGCCCGCTCTTCGGTCCCATGGTAACTGCGAATCCCTGAACTGTTATGCCTCCGACGGCATTATCGATTTCAGATATGTTAAGGAGGTGATCACCAATCTTGTATGACAGTTTGACCGGCGTGACCTTGGTCTTGTCATTTATGGTCAACCTCAGGCGGCCCTGATACTCCGATACCTTTGCACCTTCAAATCTCAGGCTGTCCCCATCCTTCAAGGGAACGCCGAACGAAGTCAGTCTTATCCTCGCTGTGTCATCCTCGAGGTCCCCGTAGTATAGTTTCACGGTTACTCCATCTCTTTCCATGTCTTTTTCCAGTATGTTTGAGACTGTACCTTCTATAGTGACGTATGGAGCACCTAAAGTTAGGTTCTTGATCTTCAGTTCCTTGAATGTTCTCTTGACCTCCATGGAATCCCCGGGTTTCAATATGACCTCGGATTTTGCATCGATATAAATACGATTTACGTTGTTGTACTCCCTCACTGAACAGTTCTTTATCTCAACGATGTCCCCTGCACGCATGGTTCCCGGGAAAGTCCAGGCGGTGAAGGAAATTGTTCCCGTATCGTCTCCGAGAATCCCGTAGAAATAAACTGTCTCACCCTTGTCGTTCTTCAGCGTCTTCTGCTGCAGCGATACTATTTTCGCATGAATGTTGACATTCTGGGTTCCTGAGCTGAGCCCGGATATTTTCTTAAACTCGTCCTGAGCTCTCATGCGTACATTCCACTCTCTGATCTGTCAATAGATTTACCCAGTAGCTGATTGAGTATCTTCTCTGAATCGTCTTTGCTCATTCCAATTCGGGTTACAAGGAAAGCCTTGATTTCTTCCCTGCTCTTCCCCTGATTTATCATTTCCTGAATCATTAGCATCATTCTCTCCGAAACCTTCTCCTGGAACTCCTTTTCCAGCTTTAACGCTCGCACCATGAGGTAAAGTGATGACAGAAGCGTGTTGAGCCCCACATTGAGTTCTTCTTTACTCAGGCTTACCATCTCGAGATCTACCCTTGAAATGACCTCTTCGTTCATTCCGTCCAGCATGAATTTCACAAGGTCAAGCTGCCTGTTGAGAAGCAATAGCGTCCTGTAAATCCCCAACCTCTCCTGAGTGTCGATCACTGCAGTTTCGATACCTGTGCGCAGAAATATCCGCAGCACAGTACCCTCAAAAACCAGGTAGATGGAGAACGGTATCTTCTCATTTTCGAGAACGAGGTATTTGTCAAAATCCTGAATTTTCCATGGGATATCCACAAGGTTACCGGTCGAATCATCCTTACCTTCGAGCCACTTTATAACCTCATCCTTTGTAGCTGCCATACAACATAATCATAGTTAGTTCCAATATATTATTTTTCATACATTTTCGTCGGACTGCCTATCGTCTCTAATTTATAGCCTTATTCGATTATGGCCGGGCTTATGGCAGAAAGAGGTGCTAGGCTTGGGATTGGAGCCATAATGGTATCGAGGCTTTTCTATTCCCTGAGCTGGTATAATATCTCCCCCGCACTTATTCCAATAAGCAACACCTTCGGCGTCCCTCTTTCATATATAGGTATTGCTCTCTCGTCCTTTCTGATTGGAGCAGGTGTGTTCCAGCTTCCTGCAGGAATAATATCCTCCAGAATTGGACCAAGAAAAACAGCGCTGTATGGCCTTTATCTTATGTCATTCGCCGGAATTGCTTCCTCTTTTTCACAGACCTTCCCCGAACTTGTAATTTTAAGGTTCATGATCGGCGTCGGAGCGGCATTTTATTTCAGTACTGCGATGGCCTTGATAAACGATCTTTATCCAGGGAACCTGACGAAAATGATAGGCTACTACAGCGCCGCATTCAACATTGGAGCTGGAGCGGGAATAATGCTTTTTACCCCTGTGGTTTCATCATTGGGATGGAGAATTGATTTTCTGTCTTCCGGTGTTGCCCTTCTTATTTCAACCATAGTTCTTCAGCTTGCAGTTCGGAATACCGAAACATACGCCGCTTTTGACTTTCATGGCATCCGGAAAAGGATGGTGGACAGGAGAATATGGATAATCGGCCTGGCACTTGTTGGATTGTGGGCACTGAACTATACTGTTCCGGAGTATTTCAAGACCTATGCGACCCTTATCGGGATAGACCAGTTCCGGGCAGGAATCATGGGTGGACTGATCCCTGTGGCAGGAATTTTGGGAGGAATCCTTACCGGCCCCCTGAGGAAATATAATCCGGTAAAACTCTGTGCGCTCCTCGTAATTGTTGTCGGATTGATGGTGGCGCTGATACCTGTGGTTCCAATTGCGGGAATGTGGCTGATCCTCGCCGTAGTAGGGATCGTAGCCACAATAGTAATATCCCTGGAGTTCAGCATTGTGGCTGGTCTGGAAAGAAATAGCCGCTATATTCCCATAAACATTGGCCTGCTCAATTCGATACAGCTTGGCGTGGGTTCAATGATTCCTGCGATATTCGGTTTCGTCATGATTTACGGATTCTCTTATTCCTGGCTATTCCTGGGATCGTTCGCCATTGTTGTGATGACCCTCCTGTTATTGCTCCCGGGGAACCAGAGTTATGCTGCTCCCTGAAAAACGATTTGTGCGGAATCGAATAAACCCCTGAGTATGCAGTATCCCGAAGTACTGAAGTGAACTGTCACGGAGCCAGGCCGATGGGTTCAATAATGTCCGATGGCATCTGGTACAACGCACCCAGTGTCAGGTTCCACTCCGGAAATTTCTCCGTGGTTTCTATGAGTATTTTCATGAGGATGGAGTTCACGAGCTTCGGATACACCACTTCCAGCTTCAACTTGTTTCCAGAAAGCTGATGATACGATCTTGACGGAAATACCGTAAATTTATCCCCAAGTTCCCACAGGTAATCCACTATCTCGTTTGCGGTTATTGCTCCGTATATTCCTTTGTCTGCAGCTATGACGGTATGTTTTCCAACCGGTTGTTCTCCCTCATCCATATAGTACAGGCAATCCAGATGGCCTGGCTCACTCCTGTACCTGACTTCGCGTATCCACTCCCTGCCAATGGGATTGGAATCCATATTCATTTCCTTAAGTGGGGGATCCAGCACAAAAAGCAGCACGTCATGTGGCATTCCGTTGTTTGAAAATTTCAGTGGGTAGGTCAGGCCACGGGTTGATCCAAAGTATTCAATCCTGAAGGATTTCATTGTTCTGTATCCTGCAAAAAGTGCAGTTGAGACATTCTGTCGGTCTGTACTGTAAAAACGGAAAGACATGTGCGTTCTCCCGTCCCTGACAAACAGTTTTCCCATGACAAATGATTCAATCTGCACAAGAGACCGGAAAAACTCGGAAAAAGAATCATCTTCCGATATCACCTCAATAGAGTAAATGCCGTCATGCCTGATTGCTCCGGTTTTGAGAACCGCTGCTGTATACCGCTGTGAATCGTCCATTGAATGAAAATAGAATGTCAGTCTGAGAGTTTTGCCTGTCAACTTCGGAGTAGCCATTCCCATTTTACCATATTCCCTGGTAAATGCTTCTACGGGCTCATTACAGTTGAATGAAACGAGACACTGCATATCCAGCTTCAGGTGTACTTTCTCCCAGATCACTGCGAAACATGTACGGCATCATATTTACGGTTTTTTATGTTGATCATTTATCAACAGTCATGTTACATATTCAACTATAATGCATTATTTGGAACTCCATTGACGGTATCAAGATAATACATTAAACCGGGCTACTGAAACGGGCTCGCTTTTGCGTTTATCCATTATTTTCATGTCAGCAGAGCATAGCTAGATGGCTATGTTTATCCATTCTGCAGGAAAGTCCAATATCAACTTCAACCCGAATTGAGTGAAGTCCCGGGATATATTCATTATTTGTAGTTCCGGGTCAAAGTCTGGCTTGCCCCTTTCCGATTCGGAATTATGCTTATCCGCAAATAATGAGGGGATTACGGAATCCTTCCATCATTCTGCTGTTTGTCCGATTCCTCATCGTATGGGTAAGTGACAAAGAATCTGCTGACGTTCCCGAGATAATCCATATCTTCATTGTCGAGTGTCCAGCCGGTTGATCCAAGATTGTCTTCAAGCTGGGCGATGTTTCTTGCTCCTATTATTGGTGAAGTGACGCCTACCCTATTCAACAGCCAGTTCAGTGCTACCTGGGAAGGGGAGCGCTCAATTCTTCCGGCAACCTCCTTCAGGCCGTTTATCACTTTCCATGTGTATTCTTCATTATTTCCGAACAGCTGTCTTCCTCCTCTCTTCATAATTCTGCCAATTCTGGAATCTTCCGGCGTGCTGTCCATATCACGACTGTACTTTCCGGAGAGCAGCCCGCCCTTGAGAGGACTCCAAGGCAACACAGAGATATTCTCGTGCCTGCTCAGGGGAATCAGTTCAAATTCCGTAGATCTGCAAAGAAGACTGTATTGCGGCTGAATGCTCACAAACTCAGCGTATCCTCTCGACCTGCTTACCCCGAGAGAAAGTGCAAGTTGCCATCCTCTGAAGTTACTTGCGCCGATGTATCTGACCTTACCGTTCTGCACGATGCTGTCAAGAGCTGACATAGTCTCCTCAAGAGGAGTTAGCGGATCCCAAGCATGAACCTGGAGCAGGTCCACATAATCTGTTCCGAGCCTTTCCAGGCTCTTCTCTATTGAGTGCAGAATATGTTTCCTGGTCAGGCCCACCCCATTCGGACCGTTTCCTGTACGAAACCTAACCTTGGTGGCAATAATAAACTCCTCTCTATCCCTGGTTTTTAGCCATTCTCCGAGAATCTCTTCTGATTTGCCTTTGTTGTAAATGTCTGCTGTATCAAGGAAGTTTCCTCCTTCGTCAGAAAACCTGTCCATTATCTTGAAAGATGTCGCCTTGTCGGCCTCGTTGCCGAAAGTCATTGTACCAAGGCAGAGTTCACTCACCTTGATACCGGTTTTTCCGAGTAGTCGATAATTCATTGGTAAGAATTGTGCCATATCTTAATTAGTTTTTTTCCTTTCCGGATTGCTTGCGAAGTAGTAATTTGAAATTTTGTGCAAACGTTTTAATTCCCCTTGCTGTTTCAATTTATTATAATGCTTGACATTGATGCCGATAGTGCAAGGGGACTGGTATTAGCTGCTATCGTATTGCAACTGGTTTTCCTGTCCATTGGAGTGTTGGTCATTCTATTTTTCTTTGCTGCTGCGGTTAACTCTTCATATTATGGGCCGGGAGGCACACCGGCAATGGTATTTCCCATATTTGGACTTGCCTTACCCATTGTAATTTCGTTTGGTTCATTCTGGATTGTCCTTGATTATTTGCTCATTCTAAAACCCATAGATCAGGAAAACCTGGAAAAGGCCGAATCCAATGCTCTTGTGCTTGGCCTGATCCAGTTGTTTTTAGGTGGTGTAATTCCGGGTATACTGATAATCTTCAGTTACATGAAGATCAGGGACTCCCTACGTAATATGCGTATGCAGAACCAATCAGGCGGCTGGAATAATTGATAAGACCCATCAGTTATCAATGACCGGCATGAGAGTGTCTGGAGATTGTTGACAATAGGAGTTTGTCATAAAAGTTTGCAAGCTGGTTGCCTCGGCTTCAAAATTTTTGATTTTTTCTCGCCGCTACTATCCTTCTTTTCAATTCAGCCTCATCCATGCTATCAAGGTCCCCGAGAACATTGCTGATCATCTCGCATGTTTTTATTATGCCTGATATCTCCCTGAGTGCTCCGCTCATAGCAGACAGCTGGTAAAGAATGCTTGAACAGGCTTGTTCCTTTTCTATCATGCCGATTATTCCCCTTGCCTGTCCCTCTATTTTTCTTAAGCG
>JAMDDH010000039.1 GCA_023488885.1 Thermoplasmatota archaeon
TCTCGGTGGTGAACTTCATCGCATATGAGATCATGGCGGCAATCATGTGGAAGATTGATTTTCACAGCATGAGGATAAGCTATGAGGATCTGATGGATAAATTGTCAGGGATAAGCGAGGTCGTCCTGGTCAGGAAGGGTAAGCGAATATACCGGTGGACAACCGTTTCCCAGGAGATGCAGAAGCTCCTCAAACCCTTTGATGTTATGTCCCTTCAAACATAGTTACTGAAAATGCCGATAGACAGGTGTAAATAACCATATAGATCAGAAACATTGAATAAAAGAGAACTAAAGAACCTGCCACATATTGAATTAACAGGCCTTTATACTCATTGCGAGTTTTGTTTGATTCTTTTTTTGCAGACACTAGATTGTATTTCTTGTCAAATAAGCTTTGCAACAATTTTGTGTTCTTAAATAAAAACAATGAATTAATCATATTTGAGATGAAGAAAGATTTTATCAGATTCCTTACTAAAAGAATACTAGTAAAGCGATTTCTAGTAAATTCATATTTAGGAACAAGTTGAAGCTTGAAAATATTACTTCCAACACCGAAATTTGTCAAGGTCTCAAAGGAATAGTACAAATAGGAGACCAAGAATAGCGTCAGAAGATTCAAAAGACCAGTTCTTGTGGTAAATATTGGGTTTAACCCATTAATAAAAGATATATTATATGCAACAAAGAAACCTAAAAGTCTTGACTTTACCCCTAGCGAAAAATCAATGAGCGCTGAAAGTGGTATAAGGAAAGATTGCTCAATCATGTAAGACAAGTATCTTTCGCTCAGATCAGAGATTTTCATATGTTTCTTATTTTCTCCATTCTCTTCTTCAGTTCCTCTAAAGATCTTGTTCGTACACTGTCACTATATTTGCCTTCCATGAGGTAGTCTTCAAGCTTCCCGAGGAGTGATATCATGGCTTTTTTTTCGTCACAATGTTTAATCGCAAAAGCATCTGCTTCAATCTGGGACTGTTTGTTCAATCTAATCATAAGTATTAGGGAGAGAGCCGATATCAGAAACAAGAATAGAGGCACTGGGTAAAGGATGAATAAAATCTTTAGGTTGATAAAGGTCATCAATAATGCAAGCGCAACAAGAAATGAGAATACGAATACCCTTTGCATTAAAAAATTCTTACTAACAAATCCTGTTTCGACATGAGCAAGTTCATGCAGGATTAACAGGGTTAATTCACTTTCAGAAAGCTCATCAATGAAACTATCTTCAATGTACAAAGTAGGTGTCTTGCCAAGTTTCTCTCCAAAGCCTACAAATGCCGGTGGGAATTTTCCATTGTTTGCAAAAATCCTCACTTCCAAACCATTTTCAACAATGCCAGACAGAAGGCCAGAATACTTTTCAGACAACTCATTGTTAGCAAAAGAGACTAGGTTTGAAGGGTTGTATTTTTCGAGCCACCAAGGACCAGGGTATTGCCCACCATCTAGCTTTTCTTTGGAATACACGTAAATAACTATGCCCATAAAAAAGGCTGAAATTGGTATTGCAATTGTACTGAATAGTGTTTCGTAATTGTTGGAAATGAAGTAAGCGGAAATAATGTACAAAACAACAGTGACAGCGATCCAGGAAAAAAAGGCCATCACAAATTTGAGCTGAGGGTCTCTCATAGTACCAGATTTATCGATATATATCTCATTTAAAATTTTATGGGAGTTAATTCACTCCCCCAAAATCCAACCTGACAAAGCACCTATTGCCGCCAAAGTAACTGGCCCTAGACTTACCCCTGCAATGGAAACCAGTATTATGTCTGTAATTGAACCAACACTGATTGCGCCTGATGCAAGAATTAGGTCAGCTATCAAGGGCACTGCCCATGCTAATACGCTGAGTTCAAACCCATTAAGTGCCCCAAGTATAGAGGATGTTAACTGTGCCTTACTTGGCTTCATTCCAAAATGCTCGAATTCGTAAAGGTAAAGATCTCCGTGATGAGCAATTGTATAGCTCGCAACTCCCATTTCCGTGAATTCTAGTGGTAGCGCATTGCCCTCCATCGCGATCAAAACCCCATACACCGGCACACCCGCTGCAGCAAGAATGAAAATAACCACAGTTGACGACAGGATCGCTTTTTTCCAAAAGTTCTCTTTCTTCTTCTTAACCACTTCATTAGTCAATTGAGAATCTTGGTTCAAAAGACTAATGAATATCGGATTAATATTGTAGACCTCCATAAATGTTTTACTTTTAAGAATTATTGGTATTTATTGTAGTGGATATAACTTATTTTGGTTCTCAAACAAAACATCATTTTGCCAATGTATTCTCATATAATGGGATACCATCCGTTGAAACAATATGCAATGAATTATGATATTTTGTATAACTCCTGCTTTCCCAAGATTAGTTAATTGTATTTGGCCGCAAATTCAGGTCCGATTGCTACTCCCTTCTCTCTATGGACTCAATGGCCTTCTCACATTCGCCTATGATTCTTGAACACAGGGGGAACAGGCTGGATACCTGGTTGCGCATTTCGTCCTTGCTGATGCCTTTTTCAAAGCCATAACCAACTATCGGTCTTATGCGGAGAAGTGTCTCATAAGTTGCAAGATAATTTTCGAGATCCGCAAGAAAAGACTGTGAAATCAACTTATTTCCCCTCAGATAAATCCTCACAGCTCTCCTTACATCGTGTACTTTGGGAACCTCCACGTGCATCGCGATCAGAACTGCTTTGAACGCTATTTCAACCGCCATTTCCATAGAATACAGGGCTTGTGAGTATACCTTGGCTTCTGCGGTAACTCTCGCCGCTTCCAGCCAGTCCTTTGCTGAGCTGATTGCATTCTCTACTTCCACGTCAGCACTTCCAGATCGTTGATCTTCTCCCTGCGGTGCCTTATTTTCTTTATTGAGGACCTGAAGCTAGATACGGAACCCTGTTTCTCAAACAAGATAATCCCGTAATCAACTATGTCGAAGAAAATGGGTCTGAGGATGCTTGTTTCATCTATCCCCAATATCAAGGGACTTATCAGAGACGGCAATCCTCGCTCCATTAGGGTGATTCCATCTTCCTTAAGGCCATCGGCAACCACCATTATCTCATCAAACAGATTCCTCTCCCCGCCTTCCGTGAGAACCAATATGTCTATGTCGCTGTATTGTGTGTGAGTTCCCTTTGCAACGGACCCGAACAGAATTGCACCAAGCACGTGATCCAGTTCTCGGAGGCCATCCGCAAAATTCGCCACATAATCCTTCAGTTTTTCATCAACGTCAAGGAGATCCAACCGGTTGCTGATCAGTTCCAGGAAGAATTCGTTGAAGCTAAGATTTACACCCATTTTCTGTTTCAATTTGGATTTAGCTTCTGCCAGCCTGGAATATGTAGCAAGATCGAGCATAACGGTCTTGTATTTCACGATACTCTATAGAAATTCTTATACATAGAATTTTCTATCTAATGTAATAGGATCGAGCCCACGGAGGGGTATGGCCAGTGAGACCAGCCTGTTCCTGTAGTAGTCCCGATCATAGTTACCCCATGCAGGAAACTCTGATGAGGTCTCTCGTGGATTCACGTATATCGTCTTATTGCCCTGCCCCAAATTGATATCAAAACATCACATAATCACATAGCAATTATCATTAATATCATTCAACGGTCAGAACCCTCCGGTATCTGTTCACTGTGCCTCTCGTTGAGGAAAAGTGAATAGGCTGCAAACAAGATGGCTACCACAAATATCACTACTGCGATTATCAGGATCGCGGGATTGAGGGTGAGTAAATAGGCCGTAAGACCTTCAAACCCTATGATCGTTCCTGCCATGGTGAGACCTGAGATAATGGTCTTCATTCTCTTATCGTGGAATCTCACAAACAAAAGTGACAGAAGTATCCCCGCCATTAGTGGAAGGAAGAAGAATGCATACATGAGGTGTCCATCCATGAATGCAAGATCATACTGATACCCGATTCCTCCAGTCGGTGGAGGAGAGCCAAAACCATAAAACACCTCGTTAAATTCAATAAGGTATCCAAGACCAAACAGGGCTGCCATCGATCCTATCCCTGTTCCGAAGATTGCCTTTGTCAGGAGGGAGTCTCCATGGTTCTTTGGAATTGCGTAGATAAGGCCCAGCAAGGCGATCATGGCACCTATTCCTATAAGTCCCGACTGAGTGTCATCAAGCGCAAGACCATTGACTCCACCGGCGCCGGAGGTGAAGACTGCAGGTATGACATATGTACCAAACGCTGAAATCCAGTAAAGATATGACATCGATATCACTCCGAAAACTCCCAGCACCATTCCTGCATTGACGATGTTCCTCTTCAGAGGCGGTAATTTCTCATAACCGAGTGCTATCGCAATGAGGGCAACTATCCCTCCCATTACTGCAGGCAGCATCTGATGAGAATGCGATGTGGTCAGGTTCCCGATAAATACGTCTGTTCCACCAAGAGACTGGACAAGATTATAGAAGAACGGAACTGCCGAGTAGCCGTAAAACATCCCGTAAGCCAGGATCATCCCAAAGATCGCAGTCAGTCCTGCGGAAGTAACTGCGATCAGGCCAAGAACGTAGGCACCCCATATCTGTTTTATCCTGTTGCGGTCGCTGAAAAGCATTCTTATCATGGCTATGAGGAGCAGCAGAGCGTCTAGAGTCATCCACATGTCCCTGAGGGTCTGTACTGCAGCATCAGCATTAAAAGCCCACGAGGGGTAAAAAAGAATCAACCCCAGAAACGAGAGTAAGAGAAGCGGGATCACACTCAGGCGGACTAGTTTCCTCTCGAAGGAATTAATGCCCAGGAAGGAGAATGCCATAATCATGAGAAGCAAGGCAAGAGGTATCATTATCACGTGATAGTAGTTTACAACCGGGGTAGTAAAATCTCCGAGCTGAAACCATGAAACGCCGGGGAACAGTGGGCTGATTACCAGAAAAAAGCCAATGAATGAGACAATAGATAACCTGGCATATTGTTCATTGTTAAGGGTATTGATCAAGCTTTTTGAACGGAAAAGAGACTCAACTGTCATCTTTATCATTTTTATAAGTATTCGTAAAATATAAGTCTTCTTCCTTATATTTTCCACCTGGATTTCTTATTATTCATCGTAATATGTAAATAAGAAGGACGGGTTTAGAAGATATGGTGACGTGAGCTGAAAGCAGACGTTAGCTTGATACATCCCCCAAGCATTTACGATTTCAGATTCAAAGACATACGTTCCGGCCCCATAAGTGATGTCATCCCCTCGACTCCGGTCTTTGAGATGTACCCGATCGGTTTTGTGAGCATGCTAAACTACCTGATCTCTAACGGTTTCAATGCCCGTATATCGAATCTTGCAGTTCTCATGCTTCACTCAGCAAAATTCAATGTTGAGAAGTATATTTCAAGGCTGGATTCCGATCTTTTCGGAATAAGCCTTCACTGGCTTCCACACGTGCATGGGGCCATCAATATCGCGAGAATCATTAAGAAGGAACACCCTGATTCGAAGATCGTCCTTGGTGGGTTCTCGTCCAGTTACTTCAAAGAAGAGATCATGCATAATTACCCTGAGATTGATTTTATTCTTTCCGGTGACCTGCAGGAGAAGAACACCGCCGACCTTGCCGACGTGGTTCAGGGGCACGGAAGGCTAGAAGATATTCCATCTCTTTCTTACAGGGGGGATAACGCAGGCATAAAATTTAATCCTGTCAGGTGGAACTCAGGTGATATAGATCGGGTTTTCCTCAATTACGAAGTACTGATGAAAAATTCATTAAAATACCATGACATCGTTGCACATACTCCTTACGATGGCTGGTTAAATAATCCTCAGGGATTCACCGTTATCGAGCATGGCTGCAGCTTGAACTGCGGATTCTGTGGAGGATCAAATTTTGCTTTTCGCGGGCAATATGGCTATGCATCCCCCCTCATAAGGAAACCGGAACGTGTTGCTGAAGAAATAGAACTGATACAGGAGGTTCTCGGGGCGCCTTTTTTCATCGCAGGGGATTTGAACAACCTGGGTGAGGCGTATTACGAAACCTTTTTTTCGGAAATAAAACAGAGGGGGATCGACCTTCCGATTCTTACTGAATATTTCATGCCTCCCAACGAGAAATTTATTGCCTCTCTCTCGAAAGCCCTTCCGGATTTTGCCATGGAAATGTCTCCTGAATCAATGGATGAGAAGATAAGAGGGGCAAACAGGAGCCTTTATTCCAATCTGGAACTGGAGAAGAGTCTTGAGATTGCAAAATCTCATGGCTGCAAGAAATTCGATCTGTATTTCTCTATAGGTCTCAGGGAGCAGAAATCTGACGACGTAATATCAACGGTGCGCAGCGCTGGTCAGATACTTGAAAAATACAACAGAGACGGGATGAGTACGGATTGTTTCATATCCCCAATCTCTCCGTTCGTTGATCCAGGTTCACTTTGGTTTGAGCAATCAGAAAGACAGGGCTTCATCATCACGGCCAGGAAACTCTCTGACTTCTACGATATTCTGGATCGTGGAAGGTCCTGGGAAGATTACCTGAATTACCATACTATCTGGATGTCAAAAAAGGAAATTATTGACTCAACCTACGAGGCGGAAATTGAAATGACCAGAATAAGGCAGAAAGCAGGGATAATCAGTACAGACCGGGCCGAGCATATTATCTCAAACGTAACGAATTATCTCCAGGGCGGAGTCGGGTATCATTCACGAGGCCGGGAATCCCATCTGACATACATGAAGAAAGACATAGAATGGTCAAGAAAACATCAGCTATCCCCTTATTCTTTTCTCATATTTTTGTACAGTAAATATAATGCTTTGCGGAAAGATATTGGCGGAGGCAGGGAAAAATGACTGCCTGGTTGCAGAAAAACGGATGAGTCCTACCTTCAAAATGGTCTATTTTACGGGCTTTTGGCGGGAATCAGATATAACCGGTAAAGTTGTCTGGTGTCTCTATAGCTTATTCACGAGATCCTAGGGGCATTTCACTGTGACAAGCCTGATAAAACCCCCTCATAAATTTGTCCTTGATAAAGCTCATGGGACCGCTTCCCATAAAATCCAACAGCGAAACTGCCACTTTATCATATTCTCAGGCCTGTTCCAGCTTGGTGCCTGTATCCGCAAACTGTACCTGCTGCCCGGATAACTTCGTAGCCCTCTTTCCGAGAACTTCTTTTCCCAAAGGTATCAACAGTGCAGCTGAAAAGAAAACAATTGCGGCAATAATGAAAATGTACGTGAAAGCAACCCCTTCAGGAACGGATGACGCATATCCGCCATGTGGCCCTGGCACAGTGCGAATTGTGCTATATGTCGCAAGTATTGATCCTGCAACAGGAGCGCCTATGCTGCTTCCAAGGAACCTGAATGTACTGTTCATCGCCGTGGCGATTCCCATATCCCTTGGATTCACGGTAAGGACTATGAAATTGATGATTGTCCCATTGAGTAGAGAAAAGCCAGATCCAGTAATAAATTCATAAAGCAGCATTCCGTCGTATCCCGGGAGAGTTGCCTGCAGGAGAAAACCTACGGCAGACATCAATGTTCCAAGAATTGCAAGAGGCTTTACGCCAATTTTTGTGACGAGAACTCCGGCGATGGGGGCAAAAACGAAGGTTCCTATGGCAAATGGAACTATAGACAGTCCCGTGGTAAATATGGAATCATTAAACCCGTAAATGAACCTGTAGGTCAAAGCCTGCATGGACAGAAACATACCAATACCGGCTATTGCCAGAATCAGGTTTGCAACGAGGACATTCCTCATGGCTAGCAGCTTGAAGTTAAGAATTGCCTCTCCTCCTTTGAGCATATACCTTCGCTCATACCATACAAGGGGAATTAATAGCACGAATCCTGCAAAAACGAGTGCTATTGTATAATCCGAAAGCCATCCCCAAGTTGCACCTTCCGATAGTGCGAAGACAAACATTGAAAGCGATAACGCCAGAATGGCTGCACCCGCATAATCGATTTTCACGTCAGGTCGCCTGAATCGAGATTCCTTAATAACCACCACACTCAGTACGACTAGGGCAACAATGAACGGAATCGCAGAGTGATATGTCCATCTCCATCCAAAGTTGTTCGAGACCCATGAACCGAGTGGTATGCTAATGGCAAAACCAGCGCCAAACATTGCACTGATCAAAGCCTGGGCCTTGGGAACGAGATCTTTTGGAAACTCCTCCCTTACAAGACTGAACCCAAGGGGCATTATTGATAGTCCCACTCCCTGTATTGTTCTCGAGACAATCATGAAATTGAATGTCGGAGAAAAGCCGGTGACAGATACTGCAAAAGCGTATATAATAAGAGTAATCAGCAGCACTTTCCTCTTGCCATGGATATCTCCTAGCTTGCCTACAATGGGTGTCAATGCAACGCCGCCGACCATATACATGGAAAGAACAAGACTTGCCTGAGCGGCGGTGATATTAAAATCACCCTCGATACTTGGGAGTGACGGCGTAAGCATTCCTTCAATGTACATTACGATCAGTACTAAGCCCACAAGTATTCCCATTACTTTGTAGGAATATCTTCTGTCATACTGCTCCATGCTCACGTAATCAGCAATTTTTTCATTATCTGTCAAATCTCCGGTCACCTTCCTTTACATCTGCGCCGGCAGTAGTTTCTTTGGGAAACGGATAGAGGTCTTGTTTATTGAGATTCCGAGTGTTTGTAAAGTGATTTTTGTTATTGATATTCTGCGGTTCACCTAGGTTAAGTGGTTACTGATACCTAAACATTGTCAATTCTCATTCAATTGCCTAAATTTCTAAATTCTCACGAAATTGGGCATTATGTCACCTATTTTCTCAAACAGTTTCTTCTGTTCCATCGCCAAATCCTGAATCACAATCTCTCTGTCGAATACCTTACACTTGAGATATATACTAATCCCAACGCTGCGATAAACATTGTAGTAGTAGGCGAAACTCAGTAGTTCGGGTTGCTGTTAACCGGCGAATAGTTACGTTTCTCAGGCAACTACAAGCCCCAAAGCTTTGATGGAGACCAGTTGATATGGGGAAAGTCATAGGGGGATACACGATCTCGAGGGGGTAAAATTCCTGTACAGCAGGTAGAACACTCTGTTCCAAATATGTTGTAAACAACAGGAAAATAAGCGTAAGATCGCACAAAAATCGATATCTCCCGGAACTGTCTGATTTGTAAAGTTTCAACGGGAATCAGAAATAGTCGATAAAGCCAGACATCTGCACTATATATGATTATGATTCACTGTATCTGCTTCGCTCTTCACGGCGACAAGCCTGATAAAACCTTCATAGATCTCCTGGGTTTCGTAGACATAGCCATACGCATCAAGCATTCCTTTGATGCCTTCCGCAGTGCATCTTGATGCGTTTGAACTGTATCCGGCACCACTCAGGACTATCTCTACCTTGTTTTCCAGGATTTTCATGTCCACCGATCCCCAGGTAATCAGGGATTTAAAATCATCAGCAAACTTTTGAAGTTCATGTAGATCTGGAGCAGACGAGACGAGTATCCTCCCAAGCACTCTACCTTTTTCAAACCATTTCTGGAGTGCTTCATCCTCAGAGTTGTTCATCGCGAGTCCGATCATGGATTCGAGCAGTAGGGAAGGAACGGGAACTGTGCCTATTGCGTGCGAGAGCTCCAAGAATTTTAGTAATTTTGCCACGTCATCAAGCTGTACTCCAAGTTTTTTCACATTTATGTATGATATTGTTGCCTCGGTAACAAGAGAGCTGACAGTCCTGCCGCTCTTTTGCGCTTCTTCCTCGATGGTCCTTGCGAGTTCGTTGTTTAATGAAATATTAAGTCTCGCCATATATGTAATAATCATTCGAATGGTATATTTAAAATTGCAGGCAGCAGATACAATTTTGTAGTGGCCAATCAAAATTATCTACTGGGAAGGGACCGGGTAGATTGTATTTGCATACTGCCCAGCGGAATTCGCACACATTTTCCGGGTGCAATCTCATGCTTACCTGGTGAGCTTCTATTGGATTTATGTAAATTAAAATTTGCGCAGATTTGCGCACTCGTGTGTAAAATTATCAAAGATGAGCATTTATATGTGTGATGTTTAATATAATTATAAGTTATATTATCTTGGTGATAAAATGGTATTTTCAGATCCCCTTGCAGCGAATCTAGTGCTGCTAGGAACCGTATATATTGGAATAGCCGCCTACGTAGTGTTCAGGTATATCCTCGGGCGTGAAAACGACGAAGTTAGCCGATCTTACGGGAGTTTTCTAACACTCACCGGAGCGTATGCGACACTTTATGGGCTGTTTTACAGCATTTTATGGCCAGGGCCAATGACGGGAGCTTACAACATCCTCTTCGGTGATTCGCTGACTCTGTTTGGTTTTCTCTCGCTCTTGTCTGGCTGGGCTATCCTTAAGAAAAGTAATCTTTACTTCGTTGGAATAATGGCCTTTTTTGTGGGTATTTACGCCATAGTTTCAGGTGTAGGTGCTTATAATCTCTCAATGACAAGGGCTCCACTGGTGATGCTAAGCCTTTATCTCGCAAGTGGAGTTTCCGGACTGCTCGTTCCGGTAACAATAATAACCAAGAACAAAGTAGTATCTATATTGCTGGTAATCACACTGGTAGTAGCTGCCTTGTCTGCTTTCGCGATAGGCTTCCCTGCAGTTCCCGGACACCTGGCTGCATTCACGAAGGTGGCATGATTCCTTTGGATAAGGAATTCACCAGCCATTTTTTAAATAATTGATGGGTTGAGTTGCGCACCGATCCATCTTCATTTGAAAAGGAGGTGGAAAAACGTCAGCAAACAACAACAATGGTAAAATGCTTGAAGTCAACTGTCCCAGATGCAATGGAAATATGTTACACTGCACTAAAATACCGGAAATATCATTCTCATCTATATTCACTTTATCTTTTGTCTGTGTGAAATGCGGTTACGAAGGTATTCTTCGAGTGGCGAGAAACAAGCAAGATGTTCTGGAGATAATTATCGTATAACGCACACGTTTTTATTTTTTTGACAATCACCAAGAACTCTTGCAAACGTTAAAATCTCCGGGAGGAATTTATGAAGAAGAGTAAGAGTGATAACGCTGGAATTTGTCTGGATTGATGTATTTGCAAGAAAGCGCCTGGAAGGAAACCAGCTGGCAGTCTTTACTGACGCACGCGGCCTGACTGACCAGCAAATGCAATTGATTGCGCGGGAAATGGGGCTGTCAGAGACCACTTTCGTATTTCCGGAATCACCAGACAAACAAGCTATTGATGGAATACACACCAGAATATTTACCACTGCTGAAGAACTTCCTTTTGCAGGGCATCCCACTCTTGGAACGGCAATGGTTCTACGGGGAGAGAAAAAAATCGATAAGATAGTTCTGAATCTCAGGGTCGGTAAGATTCCCGTCAGATTCTCGGAAACCGGCGGAAAGATTTTCGGTGAAATGACGCAGGCAGACCCGACATTCGGCATGATTCATGACAAAGAAAAAATATCCCGGGTTCTCGGAATTGATGTGAGTGACATCGATTCTAATTTTCCTGTTCAGACCGTTTCAACCGGTAATCCGTTCATAATAGTTCCGTTCAAGCGTTTGAAGACTCTGCATGATCTGTCACCAGAATGGAGAACTATGCAATCCTATCTGGAAAAATCCAATGCAAGATTTTTCTATATGGTGTCAACTGAAGTGGTAGATCCGGAATCCATCCTGCATGCAAGGATGATCTATTATGGTGGTGAAGATCCAGCTACAGGTTCGGCGGCAGGTCCGGCTGCTGCATGGATGATCAGGTATGGATTGCTTAAGCCTGAAGTGCTAGCGCAAATTGAACAGGGGATCGAGATTCTGCGTCCAAGCCAGATATTTGTCCGCGGAAGTCTTAACGGTAGCCTACCGGCAAACATACGTGTCGGAGGGTACTGTTATGAAGTCGCCCGCGGAAGATTAAACCTGGATTAGATACTGCGGTGAAAGAAACACGCAGTAAAAACATTAAAAAAATTTGAATCCAGGCGATTTGCACCATTAAAATGGCTATGGTTCTTCGACATCATATCCTCTGTTCAACCACATCGCCATTCCGCCGTCAACAGTATATGCATCATAACCTGAATCGGCAAGGA
>JAMDDH010000021.1 GCA_023488885.1 Thermoplasmatota archaeon
TATACACAATCGGTTTATTTCCGGTTTTTAGCACATTTGCCGTACTCAGTGAACATTCTTATATACCAAATTTACATAAATGTGAGAAACCGGTGATTGAAGCTTATGTGGCAGTCGGCTTAGTTGTGCTTGCCTTGGCTGTCTACCTCTTATATGCAATAATCGGAGCTGAAAAATTTTGAATTCATTAGCTTATGCTTTCACCATACAGGGTGGATCGTTCTGGGGACAGTTCTTTCTCAACAACCGTCTAGTTTCCGGTTCGATTATAATACTGATTTATATCGTCTTCATGTCCGTATTTGCGTTCATTCTTTCGGGCTACATAAAAAAAATATACAAGGAAGAGCCCGTGTGGCTTGATCCGGTATCCGGCAGAATTGTGAAGTTTTTTGAGAAAATTTTCGGAGAATCTCCGCCAAAGGGGATGAAATTCAAGGAATATTTCTCCACTCTCCTTCTTTTCAACGCATCCGCTGCAATTGTCACATTTGTTTTCTTTTATTTTCAAAATCTCCTTCCTTTTGGCACCGGATATCATCAGTATTCAATCTCGCTGGTTTTCAATACCGTAACGAGTTTCGTTACAAACACAAACCTTCAGCATTACTCAAATCCTCTCCACCTGACATACTTCACACAGACTTTTGTAATAACAGGACTAATGTTTGTTTCTGCCGGCACTGGATTCGCTGCATCAATGGCATTTATACGGGCAATTCTTAGTGAAAATGGGACTCTGGGGAACTTTTATCACGATTTTCTGGTATCGATTTTCTATCTTATTTTTCCGTTAACACTTCTCCTCACCCTGATATTGTTGTTTATGGGTGTTCCACAAACCTTGAGCCCATATCTGCTTGTGCATCCTATTCTCGGTCTTGGTTATGAGAAATTGCCACTGGGCCCGGTAGCTACTCTGGAAGCAATAAAGAACATTGGAACCAACGGAGGCGGATTTTATGGTGCTAATGCAGGATTCCCGTTTGAAAACCCAAACTGGATTTCCAACCTGACTGAATTTATTGCATTTACAATTATTCCCCTTGGATCTCTGCTCTCGCTTGGTAGGGTCTTTGACAGCAAGGGATTCTCCAATGTATTGTTCGGGGTCGTTATCTCTATTTTCGTTTTCACAACTTTCATGACCTTCTTCGGCGAGTATGCAGGAATCCCGGTATTGTCCAATATAGGTGTCATGTTCACCGGTAACATGATAGGAAAAGAGACGGCGATTGGTATTTCTCAAAGCACTATATTCGCCAGCGGGGCTGTCTTTACATCTACCGGGGCTGCAAACAGCATTCTGCTTGCATTCACTCCGGTTGGCATTCTCGGTATTCTTGGAAACCTCATTCTTAACGATCCAATAGGTGGTGTCGGAACTGGAGTCCTTAACATTTTCATGTTCGTAATTTTCACTGTTTTCATATCTTCCCTTATGGTTGGCAAACTACCGGAAATAATGAGTCTGAGAATCGGGGCCAAGGAAATAAAATACTCTACACTTTCCCTCATTACACACCCTCTGCTTGTTGTTATACCTTTCGGAATTACAATGCTGCTCCCAGGAGTGATAGGGGTGACAGGAAATCCCACCCCTGATGTCGTAACACAGATATTTTATGAGTTTGCCACAGCCGCTGCGAACAACGGATCAGAAATGGGCGGATTTCTGACAAATCAACCATATTTCAACTATCTTGACGGAATAATCATGCTTCTTGGAAGATATTTGCTTATGGCATTTCAGCTACTAATAGCTCAGTCTTTTTCATCGAAGTCACCGAAGGTTCAGTTTGGCAGGTCTATAGACCCGGGATCATTCCTCTTTGGGTTGATGCTATTCGTGACAATTGTTGTTCTCGGAGTTCTGTCATTCTTCCCGATACTTGCTCTTGGACCGTTCCTGTCATGGGCTCGTGATTTTGGGCTTGTATTGAGGTGGTTTCATTGAACCGATACCTTGAAATCCTTCTGGAGTCCCTCAAAGGATTCGATCCGAGATACCTATACAGAAACCCTGTGATGTTTGTCACAGAATTTGCCCTCATCCTTTCGATTATTGTCACGATTTTTCCCAGTGCATTCGACCTTTCTGTATCATTTTCATACAAGCAGTTCTATGAGGCAGTGGTGGTACTCCTATTTCTAACTATCCTGTTTTCAAACATAAGTTCTGCAATCTCAGAAGGGAAAAGCAGGACAATAACAAATTCCCTGAGGAAACTTCAGAAGGAGACCACTGCCCGCCTTCTGTCTGGAACAGAAATTACCGAGGTCCCGTCTTCCAAGCTCAAGAGAGGAGATATCGTGCTAGTAAAATCCGGGGACACCATTCCGATTGACGGTGAAATTATTGAGGGATCCGGATACGTAAATGAATCCAGCATGACTGGAGAATCGAGACCGTCACGCAAAATACTGGGGGATAGCGTAACCGGATCGACGACGCTTGTAACCGATGAGATCAAGGTCAAAGTTACCAATAATCCCGGTGAAACGTTCCTTGACAAGATGATATCCATCGTCGAGAATGCAAAAAGAGAGAGAACTCCCAATGAGATTGCACTCTCAGTGTTTCTCTCCGGTATTACACTCGTTTTCCTCATAATCACTGCAGCCCTTTTCACACTTTCCAGATATGTCGGAGTAACGCCCGATATAATGATACTTATTGTCCTGCTTATTGCGCTAATACCAACCACAATTGGCGGACTTCTTCCCGCAATCGGAGTCGCAGCAGTAAACAAAATATCTGAATATAACGTAATCGCCAAGAGTGGTAAATCTGTAGAGAATGCAGGAGATATTGATACCATTATTCTCGACAAGACCGGTACAGTTACAATGGGTGAACGAGAGGCAGTTAAATTTTACCCGAACCGTGGCGTAGATTACAATGAATTTGTTACTACCTGTTCAATGATTTCTCTCCAGGATCAGACCAAGGAGGGGATGTCCATAGTTAAACTCGCCCAGAGAGATAATATAAATTTGACACTGAATGATGTCGCAGGATACGAATTTGTCCCATTCTCTGCTGAAACCAAATTCAGTGGCCTCGTCAGAGGTGGGGACGAGATACTGAAGGGAGCGTTCAGGGCACTGGAAAATAAGTTCAACATATCCGACAAATATGTGGAGGGACTCTGCAAAGAAATATCTATCAGGGGAGGTACAGCACTGACTGTTGTTAAAAACGGAGAATTTTCGGGAGTAATAGAATTAAACGATCTTCTCAAGCCTGGAATAAAACAGAGGCTCGAAGGCTTGAAGAAAATGAACATTAAGACCATCATGTGCACTGGGGATGATGAAACCACCGCAGCATTCATTGCTAGAGAGAGTGGGATAGATGAATATGTGGCAAATGTCACTCCGATCGACAAATACAACGTGGTGATAAAAGAAAAGGAGCAGCAGAGAATGGTTGCAATGGTTGGAGACGGTACCAACGATGCACCAGCGCTGGCAAAAGCAGATGTTGGAATGGCCATGAACAGCGGGACACCAGCGGCAAAAGAAGCTGCCAATATGGTTGATCTGGACAACGATCCAACAAAGCTCATGGACGTTATATTCCTTGGAAAACAGATATTGATTACACGCGGAGCGCTAACTACCTTCAGCATAGCTAATGATATTGCCAAGTATTTCGTGATAATCCCGGCAATGTTCACAGTATTCTCCCAATTAAACTACCTGAATATCCTGGGGCTTCAGAATCCAGTGGTGGCAATAACATCTGCCCTGATCTTCAACACCTTCATACTTCTAGCACTTGTTCCTATGGCACTCAAGGGAGTGAGATACCGGCCCTCGTCGATTTCCGATCTGCTGAAGAGGAATGTGATGATATATGGACTGGGTGGAGTCCTGCTACCGTTCATAATGATCAAGATAATTTATTCAGCGATGATCGCGACAGGAGTTGTGTGGTGAAGATATGATAAAGTCGCTATTGAAGCCTTTTGCTTTTGCTGTTGTGTTCCTCTTCCTTCTCGGTTTTGTTTTTCCCACACTTACCTCAATTGTGACAGAGAAAGCGCTTCCTTTCCAGTCGAGCGGTTCGCCTGTCACAATCAACGGCAAGGTATATGGCTCTTACATGATCGCTGAAGCCTTTAACAGTTCAGTTTTCTTTCATCCAAGACCGTCAGCCATAGGCTATAATATGAGTACATCGGGAGGCTATTCCTACTCCATAGACAGCAACCAGACCCTGAATCTCACTCAGCATTATATAAAGAAATTTGAACAGGAAAACCCCGGTATCAACATGAGCCAGATACCTGAAGCCATGGTATCGTATTCCGCTTCCGGATTGGATCCTAACATACCTGTCCTTGGTGCGTATGATCAGGTCCCCAGAATAGCCACGGCTATTTACAACCTTTCACTGAACAAGAGTTTGAACCTGTCAGTTTCCAATATATACGCCATATTGAATGACAGCATAAACAGAAATGAAAGACAGAACTTCCCTATATTCGGCTCTTATTACGTCAACACCGTTGAGCTTAACATAGACATTCTAAAGTTGCTGATGGCTGAGAATATTCTGCCAAAGAATTTCCTTCAATGATTTACTTTTTTACAACAATTGTGTCCTGCTCTGTTGCCTTTATGATATTTTTCAGATCGGAATTGAACCTGACTTTACCTTTCTGGTTCTCCGTTACTCCCAATATTATCAGGTCAGGTTTCTGATCGCCTATTAGCAGATGAACTTCTTCCACCAATGAGGAAGAATATCCGGGACGTATTATGGTTATGTTCTCACCGTATTTACTCACAACTTCGCCGAACCGATCGAAAACTGCACTGAATTCATGAGTCTTATGTCTGTCAAATTTTCTCAGATCCGCAATTGTTAGATCTGAGCCCAGTGCTTTTTTGAGCTGAAGGGCAAATGATACTGCACCTCTCGTGTTCAGTGATTCGGACAGTGGCAGCAAGATTTTCCTGTAGGGGAAAGTACTGCCCTTTATACTCACCAGAGCCGTGGGAACCTTGGAATGCTTCATAACGAAATCCCCTATTCCGCCGAAAAGCGAACCGGAAAGAAGGGATCGCTTAAACGTTCCAAGAAGTAGGATATCATAGCTCTTGCTGTTCACTTCATCCACAATTCCCTGTTTAGTGGATGCAGATGTCCTCACCTTAGGTATAACCTTGATATTTCTGTCCTTTCCGTCACGGTAAGCATTGATTACAACTGAGACCTTGTCACTCCACGTCACCTCCTTGACTTCCTCTTTTACCGTAAGCGCCGTGATCTCAGTGTTATACATTGTCGACAGGGAAAAAGCGAGTTCCAGTACAACCCTTGATCTGTCACCCTTGGCCATAGGTACTATGGCTCGTTCCAATTTGAAAAGGTTGGACCGTGAAGTTTCCATCATGTGTAAATCTATATTCTGAATAATAAATAACTTTTCTATTGTTGAAGAGTTAAGAGAACAGGTTCATTATTATATTGTCATCGTGATATATTTATTATTCTGAAGATAATTACTGATTTGGCGTAGAATTCCTAACAAAGAATACAGTGATATCCACTATCATGCAAAGCATATAAAATAGAAAGTGTATTAATTTTAAAATGTCTATGGCTTTATTGTCAATTAACTGTTTGTCCATTAAAAATTCGAAACTTTATGGATTGCCTGAAGGAATGGAACTCAAGGACATGGGCGGAGAGGAGATATTTGTGTGCGACTACGATGCAATCCAGAAGGGGAAATTTAACTTCAGACTGTACGTTGAAATCTCAAAATTCTTTGAACTGATACTTATGAACCAGCCTGGAAGAGTTGAGGATTTCATGGATTCCATTATTTCCGGGGCGTCAAGAGTGGTTATTCGCCCCGATGAGAATCCCCAACTTATAACCCGGATGCTTGAATTTTCCCCTGAGGTTGTTATGCCTGCCAACGGGTCCAGTAAAGTAAGGGAATTTCTTTCACTCGGAGGAGAGTATCTGATTTCTGACCACGAGGTTAACGGAAATTTCGTATTGTGTTATCTGGTGTCCAGAATATCGGCCGGAGAAAAGTACGTGCAACTGGTCGACTTCCCAGAAGACATGCTGCCATATCTTGGATAAGTGAACTAATATGAAGAAAGGAATAAATACGATGCAACGGTAAAGATTTGTTGTAGTTGCCTCAGAGAGAATTTGAGAAAATCAGCCCATTTGTTTCATCCCTTTCGGTCCTGAGCTTCCTTTTTGCGCTTACCATGAATGTTTTTGGATATACTGTTTTCTACCTCCTTGAAACCAATCATATTCCGATCATTTATGGCGGCATAGGAACTACGGCAGGACAGATTGTTCTTCTTTTCATTGTCATACCGCAGGGGCGCCTGATCGACAAAGGAAAATCTTACACCTTGATGATTATAGGTGCCCTGATTTACTCGATTTCGATTATATTATTCTTCGTAGATACGAATTTCATGCTACCCATGGCTGCTATTCTTGCATCTTCTCTCATTACCATTGTCCTCGTAACACAAAACACGTTTAAAGCGTCCCTATCCTCTTTTATTGGGAAAGCAGTAAAATCAAACGTCATAGGAAAACATTATTCCAGGATAGTTATGATGGAAACTGCCGGTGGAACCGTTGCCATGTTCGCGGTTGCCGCGACCGTGTACTTTTCCGATATAAGCATGATTTACCTTATTCCAGGCATTATTCTGCTTGCTGCTACCATGTTGAGTCTTTTCTTCCTTTTTCCCGAAGAGAGAAAAAACATCAAGAACGAAGAGAATAAAACTCACCGGCCGGGCTTCATGGAAAGCATAAGGACTTTCAGGAACAGAAAAAGATTTATTGCTCCACTGCTGTTTGCAAAGATTTTCATGTCCATTGGAGTGTATGGAGTATCATACTTCTTCATCATTAGCGCCCAGAAAATTGGAATTGCCCCTATTTATGCCATATTATTGCTGGGAGTAGGGTTTGCTGCGTCTGTTCCATTTGGTATATATTCTGAGAGGTTTGTAGACAGGAAACCTAAGATCGGAAAATCTTATGTTGTCGCAATTGGTCTGCTTGATGTTTTCATGTTTCTTTTTCTCGTAATTGCTTTCTCTCAGCACATACCATATCTGTTCTACCTTTCAATGGTATTCTCCATTCCCGGCCCTCTCCTTGTGTCGGGAGCTATGTCCTATGAGCTGAAAATAATTGGAAAAGAAAACAGAGGAATGTTTGTCGCAATTCAGAGAACACTTGTTGGCATAACTTTCATAATCCTAGGTATTCCCTTTGCATTTCTGTTCTCGATTGATTTTACACTCATCTGGATTTTTGTGCTGGCCGGATCGATTGGCTCCCTGATATCAGCAATGTTGCTTCCATCCAGGGATTTCGTCGAGAGTAATTATATGAAAGATAAGCCGGTGGATTCTTGATCTGCTGGGAAACAGAGAGGCGGCCAAAAAGCATCCAGGTCTGGGCATTGCCATTCATTTTCTTTATCATGCAAACTCCTGTTGAGTTTCATCCAAGTTGCAGTAATTTTATACTCGGGGAAGTCCCAGTTTTTCCATCCTGAAGGATTGTAATTTACCTCTTCACTAAAACTCCAACGCGAGCCTGAAGGAATAGGTTCACACAACTGGAGAATGTTCTTTATGGGCCATAAAGGGGACATTGAATCCAGACATTCAACAAACAAAGGGAGATTGCCAGCTGAAATGATAAATGAAATGAGATCCGCTTATGAAAAATGTCTCTCATTGCTTGTTACAACTTCAAGAGAGTTTTCTGAATCCGATATAGAAAAGAAGCTCAGGATTCAGATATTGAAAGAGGACGGGTTCACAGATCAGGAAATAGAAGAGTTGGGGCTTTTAGACATGGACGCTGAAAAAAGAAGAGAGCTAAGGAGAGAAAAGCTATTCGGGTCAAAGAATCCGGTCAAAGACGCTCAGGAAATGGCCCGATTGGATAGGCTTACAATGGCAAAGCTGAAAAACGGAGCCAGGCAGAAAATCATTTCATCCTATGCAATAGAAGCGTATCTCAGTCAGGGTTTTGAGTTCATATCCTCTATTCCAGGAGATAAGGCAATTGAAAAGCTAGCATCCTGACCCCTGTTTGCATTACAGGGAAAACTATTATTTTCCTCTTGCCATGAGTATAGCATGAAGTTTACAGTAATCCTCGAAGAGGGAGAGGACGGCTATATTATCGCTCATGTTCCGGCCCTCAAAGGATGCCATACCCAGGGAAGGACCAGGGATGAAGCCCTTGCAAACGCAAAGGAAGCCATAGAAGCTTACATCGGATCCCTGAAAAAACACAACGAGCCCATACCTGAGGACGTAAACGCTGTGGTAATAGATGCCTAAGCTTCCTGTGGTATCGGGAAAGAGGGTTATCAAAGCCCTTTCCAGGATTGGCTATGAGTTCGATCACCAGATTGGTAGCCACATCATACTGAGGAATAAGCAAGGACACAGGATAACAGTACCAAATCATACAGAACTGGACAGGGGCACGTTGAAATCTATCCTCAATGACGCTGAGCTTACAACTGAGGAATTTTTAGACCTGCTTTAGTGTTATCCGGCAAAACGATAAAAAGACTGAATTTTATCGATACGTTATCCCTGAAAGTTCTCCCCGTCCCAGTATTTTTTTCAGTAATAACCGGTAATACTTCAAGTCGAAATGTAAAACTGACGTTTTAAAATAAAACTTAGTAACTATAAACTCAAACTTGTTATGTTAAACTCGCTTCAGGACAATATCTCGATGAGAAAAACGTTATACATATTTGTTCTGAAGCGAATACCACAGTATGGTTTTGAAATCGGAATACAACAGGGAGCATCCGGTTATCAGCTTCAGGATCGCAAAAACCGATCTTCCGGTGCTTCAGCATTAGGCCCTAATGCACGGTTATACGGACATTGCTTCTTATATACGACACCTGATAAGAGTGGAAATTGAAAGGACATGCAAAGAGATCACTTTCAATGCGACATTTCCTTTCAATATGGACATTGAAACCGCTCACAAGATTACGGCGGTCTCCATTGGAATTAAGAGTTTGGGATTACTTGATAGCCTGTTCAGATCAATTTATACTTACTATGTTAATCCTGACGGCGTTCCCATATTACGTAAAGCTGATACCGAAAAAATCGAATTTGGAGAGCTGCTTCATTTGCAGGGGCATAGATTCATACAAATCGTCGAAACTGGAGAATTCAAAGCGATTCTTGATGATGTTAGAGACCGAAAATACAACTATTCCCTGAGACCTAAATACGGTGAAAAGGTAATCCCAGAGAAACATATTGTTGAGATACTCGGAACACCAACTTTGAATAAGATTATTGACGAATACCAGAGAAAAGAGAAGCGTAAATTAAGGAAGCAAAAAAGGGTATTGGAGAAAATGAAGAGAAAAGGTAAGAGTTCAGTGTTCTAAAGTTCATAGGAATCCGCGGTACGAACCGAAAGATCCATATATAATTAGTGCATTATAATATTATAATGAATAAAACTCCTGCTCATTGCCCTGAGGACAGGAAAACCATCGATGATCTTTCCAGGAGGATGGACGAGCAGGAAAAGATCATAGAGGAACTCCATAAGAACTACGAGAAACTGAAGAAAGAGTTTGATGAGTACAGAATAAGGCATCCTGAAAACGTTGGGATCAAGAATGGAAAACCATACTTCATCATGCCTGATGCAGGAATCGAAACGAACAGCGATGCAGTGATCGGTACGGCTGTCGGTGCACCGAAAAAGAAACCGGGTGCCAGGATTGGGCACCTGGGATACCACAGATCCATACCGAATCACCTATATTAGATTAACGGGGGAATCCAAGGAGGGTTGTATTCCGGATCTCTACCGGCAGCTATTGTCAGCCTGCAGTGGAAGTATTCCCCTCTCTCCCTTTCGTGTTTGGTAATCTGACCCTGTAGGGTTTCTCATTCTTCATCATTGAATAGACATGGTAAAGCAAACGCCTTGAGACAACGATATACGCCTGTTTCTTCTTCTTTCCCTTTCCTATCTCCCTCTCAAATATTTTCAGGAATTCCTCGTTCTTATGATGCACAAGGGATCTGGCGCTTTCATAAACGGAATTTGCAAGATAGGAATTACTTATCTTCGAGATCCCGGCTGAATGATCCTTTCCTCCGGACCCTGACATTTTTGGTGCCTTGCCACCGTATGACTGAAGCTTCAATGCCGAACCGAACTGATCTATGTCTCCAATTTCAGAGACTATTGCGGCTGCATTCATCGGGCCGATACCTTTCAGGTCATCGATTCTTTTGATGTCCTCATCATTTTCCGTCAGCTCAAGGATCTTTTCCTCTATCTCCTTCAGCTGCTTCTTCTCCGAGATCAGTCTGGCAACATTCTGCCTTATCCTGAATGCATATATACAATCCGTATCGGGTATGCCTACGGATTCCCCTGCAAGTTCAATCAGTTTCTGAGCCTCCTCTTTCCCGTAGTGGCTCCTGCTTGATCTCTGCATGACCTTCAATACGCTGTCAATGCCTGCATTCACAATACCGGATGGGGTTGTGAACTGATCCAGTATGGCCAGTGATGTTTTAGATCCCACATCGGAAAACATATCCGTGAATTCAGGGAATACACAGGCAAGATCACTGCCAATGATGTTTGTGATCCTTGTTATATTCTTTGTCACGGACTGGTGCAGCCTGGTCAATCCCGACACAGTGTTTTTCCTGTGCACAGGCTTGTCAAATGCTTTTCTGTTCTTCCATGGTGTTGATGCAAGCATTGCTGCATCCACTGTATCGGATTTGTCCTTCCCGAGGTTTTCCATTTTCCTGGCGTAATCCGTTACCCTTGGATCCACATATATCACCCTATAACCGTTGGATTCAAGGAAGTGATGCAAAGGGATATGGTAGTTCCCGGTGGGGTTGATGAATATTCCCTTCACTGTGTCACTGTTGCTCTTTTCTATGGTTCTAAGCTTCTCAATAAGCATATTGAAACCTTTCCTGCTGTTTGAGATATGCCCTCTCCACATTACCTTTTCATCATGGTTCTGCACCTCCACCTGGTGCATTTTCTTATGCGTATCTATTCCACATGATAACATTTTATCCCTTTCCTGCCTGCACCAATACAGGGAGTAACGATCACGGCGCATCCACCTATGTGCTTCCCCCAAAGGGAAGAATTTGCTCATCAGCGATTGTGATCAAGGGTGAAACATAAGAAAGTGGGTCCAAACCCACAGGATCCGGCTTCACCCTCTCCCTGCCTGAATTCCGGCTGTTCCGGAATTCATTTCATGCAGGTTAAATCTCCTATAGCAAACATGTGGATGAGGAGAGGAATGTAACCATAACACAGTGCCCTTACTGCTGGTCCAATCTCAGCGAATCAGCCACCACCAGGACAAGGACAATAGAAGGCATACCCGCAATAAGGCCGACGGTGATAAGATACACCATCGAGAGGCGTTACTGCTCCAGATGCAGGAAGATGGTTGAACCTGAGATCAAGGAAGCACTTCCAAAGGCGACCCTTTCCCTGAGAACGATGCTTGTCATTGCT
>JAMDDH010000027.1 GCA_023488885.1 Thermoplasmatota archaeon
GGATGTCCCAAAGGTACTCGATTTCCTGGGACAGTATAATCTGACATTGCACATTAGAGACATAAGGCTGACCATGGACGACGAGAAAATATTAAAGGAGACCCATGAATAATTTTGTCCCAAAGCTGGGGGGTTCAGGAGGGTATTGAATCCCACAATTTTGTCAAAAAATATTTGTAAACGAAAAATAGACGCACTCAATCAAACTGTTAACGCTTTGTAGACCAAATCCATTAATCCTGAATTTGTGAGGTTACTGGAATTCATTTTGTTCAATTTTGGTATAGTATGACTGAGCTGTGCCTTGCATATGGCACATGGCCTTATCACCTGATCACCATGAACAGAGGCCGCATCTTCGTACCATAATTTAGCGTATTCAACTCTCAGGGGAAGAAGCTCATCTGTTAGAACACCTCCACCCCCTCCGCAGCACCATGTCCTCTCCCTGCTGTGAGGTGAATCCACATAGTTTTTTACCACCTTCTGCAGGATGTATCTGGGTTCCTCAATCAGGTCGCCCCCTCTCGCATAATTGCATGGGTCCTGGTAGACATAAACTGAATCGCCATTATTGTCAGGATTCAGTTTGATTTTTCCCGTTTTCAAAGCCTCTTCTACAAGGTAGAATATGTGTATTCCTTCAATTCCCTGTTCTTTGAGCCGGGGTATGACATAATTCTTGAATGCCCTCCATCCATGTCCGCACTCACCAGCCACTACAACCTTTACTCCAAGTTTTTTTGCCACACTCACCAGGTGATCTCCAATTATCCTGAGATGCTTTGTATCGGTGAACAGCCCGAAATTTGCAAGTTCTGCATGTTCTGTTGTAAAAGTGTAATCCATACCGATGCTATGCAGAAAGAACATGTAACCCTTCAGGGTCTCAAGGTTGCTGAAGAAGTCGGCCGAAGGAGGAACAAACATAGCACGGGCTTTTTCATCAACTTTGAAGGAAACATCTATCCCCTTCTCTTCCTTAATCTCATCCTTTACAAAATCAATTGTGGCTTTCAATGCAGGAGCAGGGAGACCCATGTTATTGCCTGTTTTCTCCGCATTATTTATGACGGTTGCCGTATACCTTGAAATCTTGCCCGCATCATGGAGCACTGATCTGACGGTTCTTGTAACGTCCGCTTGATCTATGCCGAAGGGGCATATTTCACCACATCTCCTGCATTCGAGGCACTGGTAATAATAAGTGGCTATTTTGTCGAGATAAGCAGCATCAAGCTTCCTGGCACCAGCCAGCCCGCCGAATATCTTTCCTGCGGGTTTCTCACTCTTGATCACGTTCCTCACGAGGTCCGCACGTCCTACGGGCGAATTTGAAATATCTCCAGTGGCAATGTATGTTGGACAGGCATTGAGACAAGCACCACAATGAACACATGTTTCAATGGCCATTTTCACATTTCTATTGCGCGCTATCTCTCTTTTCAGACCAGTCTTGAATCCCTCGATAACATCTGTCAGGGTCTCTATTCCCGCTTTATCATGAATGGTCTTAACCAGATCTTCCTTGGCCCAGAAAGGTTCCATATTCGATGTGTTGCCAAATTTAAACTCAGCTTTACTGTCCATTGTTTCCGTCTCCGTTGCCCACTTGAGGGGCTTTATTTCCAGCGCCGAAAGACTCTTTGGTTTCGACCTTGAAACTGCTCTTTGTTATGGTCGGCTGAAAGATGGAAGAAATGATGTGAGCCATCTTCCCAAAAGGTATGTATGCTATGAAAATCAGCGATACCAGTATATGTGCAGTAGTGACCGGGCTGATCTGGCTCATGCTGCTAACCTCAGGACTGAAAGTCAGAATGGAGACAAGCCAGGGGGAAACAGTGGCCATGAAATCCGGTCTTATGTAAAATGTCTGAGTTAACCCGAGAACGATAAGCACCAGAAGAATCGAAATAGCAAAATAATCATCAAGATAGCTTATCAGGCGCATTTTGTGTTGAGCAGCCCTTCTTGCGGTTAGAATCAGCAGGCCCACAAAAGCAACCAAGCCAGCTCCTCCCCCCATATATAAGGCAATGATGTCGTGCAACTGAAGGCTGATACCCATCGGTATTACCATGGCAAGGTGACCGAGGAGAGAGAACCATATTCCATAATGAAACATCATGGTTCCCACTATCAGCACCCTGTCCTTTTCCATTTTTGGCAAAGTGTAAAAAGCGAAAACACGTTTGAACAGATCCTTGATTACATCCATAGGTGTAAATGTGTAAGGAACCACTGCGACAGTATGAAGGCCGGTTAATTCCCGGGACCTCAGCCATTGCGATACCCTATAAGCCATCCCGGAAACAAAGATTGCCAGAGCAAGATATGGGATAACAACAAAAGCAATGATCTCAAGAATGTAACTCATATTTTCACTCGGTCAGGAACTGCCTCACACCAAAGCCTGATGGGGGCGATGTCGGTTTATTCCATCTTGTCACTGGGATGTCAAGCATCTTCTGTAATTCAGACAATCCGATACGATGCACATAGTCGGACATCCTCTCTCCAGGTTTTCCATTACTCTTCCAGATATCGATAAGCTTACTGACAACAGCAACTGCTTCCCTGTATTCAGGAGTCCTAACTGGAATCCATGGAACAAGCACCCTTGCCAGTGCAGGACCGAAGCCAGTATTGCTGGTCTTGCCTCCAACAAGTATGGATAGCCCGGCCTTGTGTGGATCAAAGGTGATGTGGTCGCAGACATCCTTACATCTGCCACATCCTATGCATTTTTCCCTGATTATGTCAATGCCCACTGAGTTATCCTCTTTCTTGTATGCCTTTATCGCGTTTACAGGACAAACCATTACGAGTTCCGGGACTGCTTTGTCCAGTGAATCAGCCTTTGCTGGAAGGCACATCTTTATCTTTTCGGGATCGTAAGAGGGAGCATCCCCATAATGTCCAATCAATACTATATCAGCCACAAGACCTCCACAACTTGTAGGACAGCCTCCCACATTGATTCTTAGCTTAGCAGGGAGAGGATCCTCTCCGGTGAAATACGACTTGAAATTGTCATACAGCACCTTTGTCAGGGAGGGGGAATCCACAACTGCTGTGGTGCACGTGAGATATGCTGTGCATGATCCTATGGACCATAAGGTATTGCCAACGCCACCCACGAAGTATCCCAGGTCCTCGACCGCCTGCTTTATTTTCAGAGAATTTTCCAGGCTGTTTGCGAGGAGTTCGACATTTCCGGACCTGGTAAACCTGAGTGCGTGTATGCCGTACTGATCAGCTATCCCGGAAAATTTTCTAAGGGTATCCGTACTGAATCTTACATTTGGAGTTGCTCCAACTTTTACAGAGAAAACATGCTCGCCACTTTCCGAAATGTGTTCAATTATTCCATGGTCATGAAATTTCCTATCTTTCCATTTCCCAACATTACCCTTTATTTCGTCAGGCAGGGAATCTGTATATGGGACAGGCAATTTCTTCTTGAATCTACTGGCAGGAGTAATCAATATTAATCCCCTCCATATTCGTCAGTAATCCTCCGAGCCCATTCTGAGTACATCCTTCTTTCTGCATCATTAAGCACGGCGCTGTTGATTATTCTGGTCTGTCCAACAGGAATGCCCTGCAGATTCGTGGGCAGGGTATCTTTGACACCATCGATCACTTTCCCAAACCCTTCCTTGAACAACATGTCCCCTATCCTTTCCTTGTGTGGCGATTTCTCCTCCCAAATCTCTATGATCTTCATGATGAAATCTCCGGCCTGTCTGTAGTCATCCAAAATCGCTACCGGTTTTGCCATCTTCGGCCCAAATCGACCTTTTATATTACCACCTGCGAGAAGGGCTACTTTCCTGTCCTTTCCCGGCTTGATGGCAGGAAACGCCCGACGAATGCAGTTCATCGATTTCTGGCACTTCCCGGCACTTATCTCGATTTTCTTTCTTTCCTCGTCCCATGTTATAGCCCCGGACGGGCATTCCTCAACCAGGTGATGTATCTTCAGCTCACCTTCTTCTTCCTTCTTTCTCAGCAGGTCCTGATCAACATCAGGTGCCCCATCCCACATTCCTATGAACGCAAAATCAGCCCTGTGGGCAGCCCTGGCACAATCCATCGGGCATGCGCTGAACTTAAGTTTCACCTTAAAGGGGAATTGCTGGTTGGACAGATTTTCATAAATGGGCGGATAAGCAAGGTAATAATCCCTGGCAGCCAAAGAATCGTACATTGCATATTCACAAAGGGCCGGACCTACACACGATGCAAAATCCCTGAAGGTATCCCCGGTATCTCCGATATCAGTACCAATAGACCTGAGCACGTCCACTGCCTCGTCGGCAAGATCGGCATCCATGGAGATGATCATACCGCCTGTCTGGCCTGTTGTCTCTATCAGTCCCAACCCATACTTGTCTGCAAAATCAAGAAGTTTTCCAAGAGCTTCAGTAGTATAGAACTGGCCGGATGGATGAAATACCCGGAAGTGAAGTTCTGTCTGTTTTCCGTCTTTTGAACGTCTTGAAATGAATCCTACGTAAACGTACCGTATTTTCGCCGATCCACCGTACCACTGAGATTCACCTTTGCCCAGGCCACTGGCATATACCTCAATGGGGTACTTTGTTTTCCTTATCTCAGTCACGTGACTTGGCCATGGTCCCTTCTCATAGTACTCGAGTAACTCAAGTCCTTTGCTAAGGACATCATCATTTTCTCTCTCCTTAAATTCCCCTTCGGAAATCTTCATTAATGATCACGCTTCAGCAAAAATTCCACAAATCCTTCCTTGTCATTGATTTCCAGCAACTGGTGACCCGTGCGTTTAGACCAGGCCTGAAGGTCCGACTTAGCGGCAGGATCGTTTGCAAGCACCTTAATTACCCCTCCAACCTCAATGGTCTTGATTGCCTTGCTGGTTTCGAGGATCGGAATGGGGCACTGCATTCCCCTAAAATCAAATACCTTTTTTTCAGAATTCATATATTACCATGAAAAAGAAATAATTGCGTATATGAATATAACTCCTGATATATTAGACACAATACAATTATATATGGCATAAGTAAAAATATTGATCATATGGTAAATGCCGCAAAAGAAACGAAAGCACCTGTCAAGAACAAACTGGTCATGGTCGTGAGCAAGGGTACCTTGGACGCTGCCTATCCGGCCATGATTCTTGCTACGACTGCCGCTGCCCAGGGTATGGAGGTTTACATGTATTTCACATTCGGCGGAATGAAACTCCTCACTAAGGGACAGGCGGAGACAGTTGGTCCGTCAAAGGATTTGGGACTGACAAGCGATGAACTGAAAGGACTTGTGAACAAAGGAGGGATGCCTACAATAGATCAGATGCTGAAAATGGCAGTAGAATCCGGAGTACGCATAAATGCCTGCTCCCCCACTATGAAGCTCTTCGGGACCACAAAGGCAAACCTCACAATACCTGAAACGGAAGTTGTCGGAGCAGCGACATTCCTTGAATGGGCTTCAGACCCGAGCGCTATAACTTTATTTATTTAGATCTAAACACACATATTTTTTATTCAATTTCCAGAGAGCATGCCAGAGTCGCTTAGAACTCAACGATGAATGGAATTCTGAAGTTTTCGGAAAGATATTTCATTATAGTAATGAATAATCTGGAAAGAAAATATTATAGGAGAAAAGTTTTTTATTAACTTATTAAGATTAGAGGTTCATGGCAAACGGAACCAAAGACGGGGTTAAACGGATAGCTTTTCTGGTTACGGTAGCACCTGGAGATACAGCGAGACTTGAAACAATGCTGGGATACGCACTTGCTGCCGTGGCCATGGGATACGAGATGATGATGTTCTTTGCTCTAGATTCAGCACTGGTGGCAAAACAACAGATCTTCAATAAAATGGAGCCAAAGATAAGAGAGCGAATACAGGAATCCATCAAGGAAGGTATTGATGTCAATGTCTGCTCTGCTTCTGCTCAGACATTCGGGATAAAGGAGACGGATCTGATTGAAGGTGCGAAGATTGGTGGAATAGCTTCGTTTTATTACTATGCCGAGGACGCAGACATTGTCCTTACCTGGAGTTGAAATCGGAAGATTACTCTCCGGTATCCGGAAATAACTGGTGCTTTGGAGGTCATAATCCATCGCACCATAATTTCAGCCAGTCGCTCTATTCAATGATTCTGCCAATAAATCTTAATCCATTCCCTTTGTGAGAAATTTCTCCGAGAGTTTTTTCACAAAGTTGTGGGTACTTGGGTGGAGGTGCATGTACTGTGCATAGACGTTGTGTATCTGGATTCCGTCGTGGTCATTGGATATCCCTTTACCTTTCTCATACGAGAGTGCAAAATCGTATTTGCTTCTCAGTAAAATCTTGGAGTAGTGGAATTCATGTCCCATTAATCTTTCTCCTGCATTGGCAATAGGTATGTCTCTGAGCACTTTTGCTATAGCGTGGCCATGTGCAATGGGTTTTTTGGTGACAACGGTATCTCCATCAACAACGCCTACCATTTCATACTGTTCGTTATTGTAGATTATTGAATTGGTAAGATACATAAGCCCTCCGCATTCAGCATAGATCATCCCTCCTCCTTCTGCAAACCTCCTCAGATCAGCCCTGAAGGACTTGTTTTTCTCAAGGGCTTCTGAATATATCTCAGGAAATCCGCCTCCGATGAGGAGAATGTCAACATCTGGGAGGCTCTGGCTTGTTTCCGGGTCTATAAACTTCACCGTCCCCACCTCACCAGCCTTCTCTATTGTTTCAGGATAATAGAAGGTGAAGGACTTCCCTGTCATGATTCCGAACTTTATCCTCTGGCGTTGAAGTGTATCTGAATCTTCGAGAACTTTACACTCAATATGTTCAGACTGTTCTCTTGCCAACTTGATTATTTCGCTGGTATTGATCGAAGGAACCGCAATTTCATCGATCACGTTGCGCACGTTGAACTTTTCTCGCTCACTCATGGGCATAAGACCCAGGTGCCTGTACGGTGCAGCCTCGCTTATTTTCTCATCTCTGTATATGATTCCCAGTACAGGTAGGCCTTCGGCTTCCACAACTCTCCTGAGGCGTTCGGTCTGTCTCGGAATAATGTTGGTAAGGATAATGCCAGCTATTTTCACATTCCTGTCATAATAAATCAGTCCCTTTACTATAGCTCCCAGAGTTCTGTTTGCACGTTCGCCGTCAAGCACAACCACCACTGGGGCATGAAGAAGTTTCGCTATCTGCGCCGTGCTTCCGAACTCAGATATACCATCTATACTGTCATATAGTCCGTGATTTCCTTCCACCAGAGCTATGTCACTATCTGATGAATATCGATAAAACCGCCCCAGCACGGATTCCCCCATAAGTACATAATCTATATTTCTGGACGGTGAGCCAAGTATATAACTGTGGTAGCCAGGGTCTATGAAATCCGGGCCATTCTTGAAGACACTCACTCGGTATCCGGCCTTTGAAAGGGCAGCAATCAGTGCCATCGTGGCAAGCGTTTTTCCAGATTTTCCTTTAATCGAAGAAACAACAATACGTGGAACCGTAATTGTCACTTTGTTCAGTTCGACTTTTTTGTTATTCGCCATGTAGGACTCCTTGAAAATTCTTCACAATGAAAATAATCATGTTTTAACTCTGTGTCGTGCATGATTCCTGATTATTTCATTCGCGTAGCTTACAGCCTCCTGAAATCTGTCCTCTTTCAGCATTCTGGCTATTTTCTTGTTATCCATTATAAGTTGGATGGCATCTGCTCTGCATGAACGATCCTCGATCTGTTGAATCATCAGCCGTCTGATATTCCCCTGCAGTTTGACCATCATAATATCCTCTGGTTTCACCACATGTTCCATTTTTGTCTTCAACATTTTTGCCATTGAAGGGCTTGCTCCGCCCGTTGAAACTGCAATGCTGATCATATCCAAATCTGAAATAGCCGGCATATGGAAGTCACAAAGAGAAGGTAAATCCATGACATTGACAAGGACGCCTAATGTATGTGCATATTTCCTGATTTTATCGTTAATCTCCCGGTCAGAGCCTGTCAAGAAAAGAACCTGTGGTCTGTACTCCATGATGAATTCTTCATAGCCAGATGGATCGACAGTTACGAATTCTATTTCCTCGTTATGAACCTCACGGTTTGCTAAATCGCCCGGTGCAGCCGCGATAACAAGCCTGGCTCCACGATGCATCAGTTTCTCAATTCTCTTCAGGGATTTCTCCAAGTCTCCCAGGATTACAATTACTTTCCCGTTGAGGTTGAGATCAATGAGCATCTTCTTACTGCAATTGGTAAACGTGTTAGAATATATTTTTTTGCGACAGTGAGAACAGGTTTCAATGATCCGAAACAACATCTTTTTAATGACACATCGCGAATCCAGTACTTTGTGGTGTTCTTAGTCTACTCAACGGTACAATGCTCGTCTTTGCGTATAGAAATCATTCTTTTCTAATCATTCAATGTTTTGACGAACAGAACCCTATCCTCTCCCGGGCCGTCGTAATTAAGCGACAATGAGGATGAAAATCCCATTCTTGCGTGAAAGGCAATGGATCCTACATTAATGGGGGAAGTTACGCATCGTACTGTGTTGCAGCCTAAACTGCGAACTTTGGTAAAGAACATATTATAAAGGTTTCTTGCAATGCCGCGTTTTCTGTGATCAGGATGAATCCCTACGAAGTGTATATACGCCTCGTTTGGGTGGGTCTGTGAAACGAATCCAACCAGAAACGCGATCAATTGATCGTTTTCGTCTACAGCGAAACTGGTATCCTGAAAATGTTCGAAAAATAATCGTGGAAGCTTGTCAGCCATTTTACGGCCACCCCACCAGTCATTTATTACTACCATTACCTTTTCATGGTCAGATTCACGTATGGTTCGTATCTTCAAGCAAACATCTCCATTAAATTACGAAAACTGTGCATGTGATGGAGCACCTTTATCGAAACTGATTCGCGATACTATGTGTGTATTTAATCCATTTTTCTGAAATCGGAGTCACTATCCCAGCAAGGGAAGAACTGCTGGAGGCGGGTCATTCACACCTTCAGATCTTTGATCTTCAGTTCGTTGGCTATGCGTGCTCCGTAATCTTTATCGGCCTTGTAGAAATGCGCGAGTTGCCTCTTCACTATCTCCGGTTTCACATTTTTCAGGTCTCCAGCAATATTGTCTACCAATCTGTTTTTCTCATCTTCCGGCAGCATTCGATAAAGATTTCCCGCCTGGGTGTAATCATCGTCTTCAGCGTGTTTCTCATATGGCGTGGATCCGGCATGACCCTCAACTCCATATTTTGTTCGCGCATAAGTCATGTTTTCTGTCGGCCCCCCGAAGCTGTTTGGTTCGTAGTTGACGGACCCTTTTCCGTTATCGTCCACCCTCATGAATCCATCCCGGTAGTAGTTACTGACGGAAGCGTTTTTCGGGCTGTTCACCGGTATCGAAGTGTAGTTTACTCCCAGCCGGTATCTGTCCGTATCAGCATAGGCGAAGATACGTGCCTGCAACATCTTATCCGGAGAAAACTCTATTCCCGGAACCACGTTTGCAGGTGAAAATGCAGACTGTTCCACCTCGGCAAAGTAATTGTCCGGATTCTTGTTAAGAACGAGCTTTCCTATTTCCTGAAGTGGATAATCGCTGTGCGGCCATACCTTTGTTATATCGAACGGATTAAATCTGTACGTCCATGCATCTTCGTATGGCATTATCTGGACATAAACAGTCCACGAGGGGTATTCTCCTCTTTCTATAGATTCAAAAAGATCAGCTGTGTGATAATCCGGGTTCTCACCTGCTATTCGCAAAGCATCTTCAACCGGCAGATTCTGCACTCCCTGATCCGTCTTGAAATGGTACTTTACCCAAACAGCCTCCGCGCGGTTATTGACCCATTTGAATGTGTGGCCACTATAGCCATTCATGTGTCTGTAATCTTTCGGGATACCGCGGTCGGAAAAGAGGATAGTCACCTGATGAAGGCTCTCCGGTGAATGTGACCAGAAATCCCACGCCATGTTGGGATCCCTTGTGTTGGTTCTGGGGTTCTTCTTCTGTGAATGAATGAAATCCGGGAATTTTATGCCGTCTCTTATAAAGAATACAGGCGTATTGTTCATGACCAGGTCGTAATTTCCATCCTCTGTGTAGAATTTTATGGCAAAACCCCTGGGATCCCTTACCGTATCTGCGGATCCCTTTTCACCCGCCACCGTAGAGAATCTTACAAACAGTGGCGTCTTCTTTCCAGCTTTTCCAAGGAACCTTGCTTTTGTATATTTCGACATGTCTTTTTTTGCTTCAAAATAACCGAAGGCTCCCGCTCCCTTGGCGTGGACTATCCGTTCAGGTATCCTTTCTCTGTTGAAATTTGCCAGTTTCTCTATCAAATATACATCTTCCAGCAGTGTCGGTCCTGAAGGTCCGGCAGTTACTGAGTTCTGGTTATCTCCCACTGGTATGCCATGTTGTGAGGTTATGGTCTCTTTTTCTTTTCCGTTCATTCTCCTCACCTGTTACTTATGAACGATCTGAGCATCCAAGCCATTTTCTCGTGTTTCTCCAGAAGATCTGTGAGAAAATTGTTGGTTCCGGCATCTCCATACTTTTCCAGACATTCTACGAGATCTGTCCTCAGGTTTCGTATTATAGATTCGTGACCTGCAAGCAATTCCAAAATCATTGCCCCGGAATCTATGTCATTCACGCTATTTTCCCGTATTCTTCCAGTTTTTAGGAAACCGGTCATCGTACCATCAGGTCTCTCGCCCACTGATCTTATTCTCTCAGCAACATCATCGATAATGGTGTTCAGCTCTTCATACTGTGATTCAAAGAATTTATGGAGGTCGTAGAATCGGTCACCAGTCACGTTCCAGTGATAGTTTCTTGTTTTGGTGTAAATAATATATTCATCGGCCAATATGGTCTGCAATATCTCCGCAACTTTTTTTCTGTCACTTTCAGCTATTCCAATATCCACATTGTGATTCTTCTCGATTTTTTGGTTCATTTCATACACCTACGTATACATGCCAAGTATCTATTTAAGGTTAATGATAGTAAATATTTATTAATAATTATTATTTGTTAATTTGCGAAAGTTCAAATTATCTCACACCGTATCAGAAGGCCTTTACGTGAACATTGCACAGGATGGAATCATAAACACTCCCCCGAATCTTATGTCGTGGATCCTAACTGTTATGTTATTGTCTTTTTTCATGGGAATTGTCTTTCTGGAGTGGCAGTACCATTTAGAAGTAGCCTGAAACTCCTCTATTTTAACGACTTGGTGCAACGAAAGTCTGAACATGCAATTGTGATTGTAAGAACCACGGTCATAAGATTTGTTAATAGATATTCAGAAAAGAAAGCTCTCCAAAAGCATATCAGAGCAGACAGAGTATTATTGATTATAATTTACGGAAGACACGGGTAGGAAAAACAGTCTTGTGTAGCGGATATT
>JAMDDH010000029.1 GCA_023488885.1 Thermoplasmatota archaeon
AGCAATGACAAGCATCGTTCTCAGGGAAAGGGTCGCCTTTGGAAGTGCTTCCTTGATCTCAGGTTCAACCATCTTCCTGCATCTGGAGCAGTAACGCCTCTCGATGGTGTATCTTATCACCGTCGGCGTTATTGCGGGTATGCCTTCTATTGTCCTTGTCCTGGTGGTGGCTGATTCGCTGAGATTGGACCAGCAGTAAGGGCACTGTGTTATGGTTACATTCCTCTCCTCATCCACATGATTCGGTATGGATCTGTGGTATCCCGGGTGCCCAATCCTGGCACCCGGTTTCTTTTTCGGTGCACCGACAGCCGTACCGATCACTGCATCGCTGTTCGTTTCGATTCCTGCATCAGGCATGATGAAGTATGGTTTTCCATTCTTGATCCCAACGTTTTCAGGATGCCTTATTCTGTACTCATCAAACTCTTTCTTCAGTTTCTCGTAGTTCTTACGGAGTTCCTCTATGATCTTTTCCTGCTCGTCCATCCTCCTGGAAAGATCATCGATGGTTTTCCTGTCCTCAGGGCAATGAGCAGGAGTTTTATTCATTATAATATTATAATGCACTCATTATATATGGATCTTTCGGTTCGTACCGCGGATTCCTATGAACTTTAGAACACTGAACTCTTACCTTTTTCGGTATTTCTGATGTAACCCATTTATTTTTAATCTTTAACTTATGGATTCTTGACATGTGCACAAGGACATCCATGGGAGAATATTTTGAAAGGAGATCATTTTCCCTCAGAAGGTTATATATCTCGTAATACAGGAGAAGGGATACAAAGTTCACAAGGAACCATCCCTCAAGCGCATAATCGTCCCTCATGTATGTCCTGTCGGCATGAAGGACGTTCTTGAATGTATCAAATGCCTGTTCAACTTTGGATCTCTGCTTCAGCAGCTCATAGACCTCTCTTTCGCTCTTTTCCAGATCAGTAATGACAGCTATTGTGCCGAGGATGAACTGCTTCTCGTTGAATGTATCCATTCCATTCTTTCGGAGGAGCACGTCCTTCTCCTCCTCCAGCCTCAGCGATTCGTCCAGGAACAGTATGATCCTCCTTCCATTCCAAGAGGAGTGAAACCACACAGGCCTGCTGTCAAACATGAAGTATCCCTGGAACTTGTTTCTGTCACCTCTGCATGGTTCGTAATCTATGAGTCCGGAATTCCTCCTCAGGGGTATTATGTAATTTATGTGTGCCTTTTCAAGCTCAATGAGATTCTGTTCGGAATAGAAACCCTTGTCTCCTATGAGTATCGCTTTCCTTATGCCGCTCTCCTTCAGCGTGATCTTTATGGTTGAAACGTCCCTGATGGGTCCTGCAACGAATCTGTAGTATCCCGGCCTCATGTGTTTTAGGTTGAAGAGGAGTGTGAACCTGATCTCCGGAAGATATTCATGATTCCGGTCATATCCGGGAGTTGCGGATATTACGTTCTCGCTCATGGAGAAGACTGTTGTGAGATCGACTATTGTGATGTCACCGTCGGCGATGAAATGCTTCAGGAATATCTGTGTCGTCTCCCTCTTCACGCCGATCTCCCTTATCAGCGACGACAGGAATTTCGGTGATGTCTTTGCATCCAGAATCTCCGATATGTATTATGTTTCATAATGGAACTGTATCCTTTTCATTGGCGACTCATAAAGGAGCGTGAATATTGCAAAAACCAGGATGGATTCCCAGTTGTCGTATATCTTCAGCGCATCCATGATATGCGAGCATCTTTTCATCATGAAATCCGTTGCACCGAACTCCATGACGGATGTCTCCATATCCCACGGACTTGCCACATTAGTCTATGGGATGTCAAAACTGCACATGTATCTCTCAAATTATAAATGCGGAGGGCCGGATTCGAACCGGCGTACCCCTGCGGAAACAGATCTTGAGTCTGTCGCCTTTAACCTGGCTCGGCAACCTCCGCTCTACTTCAGGGAATTTAACCTTACTTATCTTATTTTCGCGTCCAACTTTAAAGAATTAATATCTAAAACTGTTACCTAATGAGTGGACATAGAAATAACCATAGACTGTGAAGGAGACGAATGCCGGCGCCTCGCCAGCTCTTTAAACCCCGACGATACACAGGACTGGAAGACTACAATATCTGGCCACTCGATAATAGTTAAAATCAAAACTGAAAAAATTACCTCACTGTATAACCTTGTCGACGATCTTCTCAGGTCTTATGAGGTATTTAAAAAAATAGATGGCGAACGGTTATAATCACTGTTCGACATTGATGGAAAGCTTTTCGGTTAGTTCTTTGTATCGGTTCCTTATGGTTACTTCAGTAACCCCGGCTACCTCAGCAACTGCTCTCTGTGTTCTCTTCTCCTCAGTGATGAGCGAAGCGATGTAAATTGCAGCGGCTGCAACGCCAGTTGGCCCCTTACCTGATGTGAGGTCGTGATCCTGAGCCAGTTTGAGTATCTCAGTGGCCTTTTTCCTTGCTTCCATTGACAATTTTAACTTGCTGCAGAAACGATTAACATAGTCATCAGGCTTAGACGGCATTATATTCAGTTTCAAGTATCTGCTCATTATTCTGTAGGTTCTTCCAATTTCCTTTTTCTTGACCCTTGTCACAGAAGCTATTTCATCCAGAGTTCTCGGAACATTTGTGATACGGCATGCAGCATAGATTGATCCGGCTACAACGCCTTCAATGCTCCTTCCTCTTATCATGTTCTGCTTTACCGCTTTTCTGTATATCACTGCAGCTGTTTCCCTGACATCATTGGGTATGCTCAGATTCGAGGCCATTCTCTCCAGTTCCTGCAAAGCCTGGGACAGATTCCTTTCAGCAGCGTTTGATACCTTTATCCTCTTCTGCCATTTTCTAAGTCTGTAAAGCTGCGCCCTGTTTCTCGTAGGTATGGACTTTCCGTACGAATCCTTGTTTTTCCAGGATATGTCGGTAGAAAGACCCTTGTCATGAATTGTAAATGTCATCGGTGATCCGGTTCTAGCCCTGGATTCCGTCTGGTCAGAATCGAATGCTCTCCATTCGGGTCCCTGATCTATGAAGCTTTCATCTATAACAAGGCCACAGTTATTGCAGATGAGTTCACCCCTTTCATAATCTCTAACTAATTGTGATGAACCGCATTCCGGGCACTTTTCGATTTGTTCTATATTTCTTTTTTTATTCTCAACATTCTCCATAATATCACCTAACAAATGAGACGTAATTTCTCAGGTTCCGATACCTCTTCGGACAGATTAACAAGGCCATAAGGATCGCTGACCGGACCGAAAATTCTTCCGATCCTGCCCACTGTTTTATTCTTCTCGTCAACAACCTTTGCTTTCATCTTGACACAGTCACCAAGGCGTATTACAAGTTGCTTGTTCATCTTATGAACCAATCTTATTTGTTCTTCCATTTGCAACATGATATAGTTACAGTGTATATAAATTATACGCAAAATTATTAATACTACGCATTCAGGTATTAAAGCCTTAGTATACCATTCTGATGCACTTTTAAAGATAATTCAGCGTATAAATCGGAATATTTTGATAAAAAAGACATGATTTTTCCCGATAACCTAACTGGACATTTATTTTCCTAAACTTAATGACAGGGAAGTAATGGTCGATACTGTCAGGAGGTCAATTGCATTCGTCGCAATCTCGTTATTTCAACCATCAAGATGAGTCCGAACACATGATTTTAGCATTTCTCCTCCTTTTTGCTTATAACTCTCATATGAGCGATAGTTTTAAAAGGGTAGCTCAGCAGTAAAAGCAAAGTTTGAAAATCCACAAAAAATGCGATTTAGGGCTGATATTTGTTCAACGATAACCAGAAATGGTCAGTGAAATATTAATATACTACTAATGAAAAAGATTTAATAGCCTTATGGATGTAGTATAAATACTAATTGTTAATGGGTGGATTAATGGGTACTAATATTGATCAGGATGTTACTAAAAAATGTCAGGAATGTGGCTCTGAACATCTCGTGCGAGATTACGAAAGAGGGGAGTTAATCTGCAACGACTGTGGAATGGTCCTTGAGGATTCATTTATTGACCAGGGGCCGGAATGGCGCGCATTTGACTCTGAACAGGATGATAGAAGAGCAAGAACAGGTTCTCCAATGACTTTCCTGAGTCATGATAAAGGATTGGCTACAGAAATATCCTGGTCCAACAAGGACTACTATGGTAAACGGATACCTCATAAAAATCGCGCTCAAATTTACAGAGTAAGAAAATGGCACCAGAGGATCAGGGTAAGTAATGCCGCAGAAAGAAATCTTTCTCTGGCGTTACAGATGCTCAATGATAATGGTGCAAAATTAGGCATTCCAAAAGATATCAAGGAAACCGCGGCTCTAATTTACAGAAGAGCTGTGGAAAAGAATTTAATCAGAGGAAGAAGTATTGAGAGTATTGTGTGCGCATCTATTTATGCTGCGTGCAGGATGGTCAACCTCCCCAGAACCCTTGACGAAATTTCCAAGGCTTCAGAAGTGAACAAGAAAAAAATCGGAAAAGCTTACAGGCATCTGGCAAAAGAACTCAGCCTGAACCTGAGACCCACCACCCCTTATTCTTACGTGGCACAGTTCTGCAGTAAGCTGGATCTCGACAAGCAGGCAATAATTGTGAGCGAAGATATTGTCCGAAGATCAACCGAACTGGGCATATCTTCCGGCAAAGGACCGACTGGTGTTGCCGCAGCATCCATCTATATCGCCTCGGTGATGGTTGGAAAACCGAGGACGCAGAAAGAAATTGCTAGAGTTTCGGGAGTGACCGAAGTTACAATAAGAAACCGTTACAAGGAAATCAGCAAATCTTTAGGAATACCCGGTATGGAATAGACCAGAATGAAAATATATGTAGTCGATAACGGAGGTCAGTGGACTCACCGGGAATATAGAGTTCTTAAAGATCTCGGGGTAGAAACCAAGATCGTTCCCAACGATACAGATTCCGAAAAACTGGATGACCTTGATGGTCTGGTTCTTTCCGGTGGGGCTCCAAGTATAGTAACTGAGTTGAACAAGCTTGGAAAGATAGGGAATTTTATTGACGATCACAAATATCCGATACTTGGGATATGCGTTGGTGCACAATTTATTGCATTGCATTTTGGTGGGGAGGTAGGTCCTGGCACCCATCCCGAATTTGGAAAAACTGAAGTGAAGTTTACAGGAAACGGCGGAATATTCCGCGGAATTCCGGAAAAGATCATAGCCTGGGAGAATCATAACGATGAGATCAAGAAACTCAACGGCGATTTCACCATAGTCGGAAGTTCAAAAACATGTGCGATACAGGCATTTCTACACAATACGAAACCTATTTATGGCGTACAGTTCCATCCGGAAGTTGACAATACCCAATTCGGCAAAGAGATATTTAAAAACTTCATTGAAGCCTGCAAGCACTGATCCTTACCAACATTTATATTTTGAATCATATCTGTTAATTCATGATGGCCGAGGTCACTGAACTCTTCGGAATGCCAGTATATACCGATAAGGGAATACTTCTGGGGCAGGTGACCGACATAATTCTTGATATGGAGATACAGGACATCTACGGTCTTTTCATTGAGAGGCCCAATTCCCAGCTTGTAGAATTTGGTTCAGCAATAAGCGTTCCTTTCAGGTGGATAAAATCAATCGGGGAAATAATTGTGCTGAGAAAATTCCCTCCCTTTCTCAAGGTGCCGGAACAGTAATCATTTATGGGTGAAATATCCCACATGGCTGGAGGTCACATTTACGTACCCATATCTCTCCAGTTGTGCCACTCCCCTGAAATCCTTCGCAAATGGCTCTATTTTCCCGGTGTCTGATGTTCCGTCCGGTTTGTACACTGTGAAGTCCAGTCCGTCAGCAGGGGACCATTGTATTATTTTCATTTTCCTGTCCATAAGGCTGGCACCCCTAAAAATCCCGAGTTCTCCCTTTTTCTCCAGGTTGCACATATCTTTTAATCTCAATATATGCCCGTCTTCAGTGGCTTTCCAGTCACCGCCAGGAACAAAGACTTCCGGATCCTTCGGCAGGCTGTATTTTCTTGTGCCAAGCGACGAATTGGTCGGGTGGTATGGCACGGAAACCTTAGTAGGGGGTGCATCTGAGATATGAATCCTGACGGGATCCGGAATGAAAAACAACCTTCTGGTGTTCATATCTATCAGTTCCTTGTTCATGGAATAGAAAATTTCCAGTGAAAACTCAGAATCGACCTCTCTCATGCCGGATTCAACCCAGTATCTCCTGAAAGTGCCAGGTGAGAATCCCCTCTTACGAAAGGCAAGAAGGGTCCCCAGTCTGATGTCATCCCATCCGGAATAAGTTCTATTTGAAATGCCTTTCTTTATTATGGACGTTTTGAGAATCACATTCGGGAAATCAACCAGTCCGTAGTGATAATATTCCGGGAGTTTCCATTTGTTGTACTTGAAGATATATTTCTGTTTCTCGGTATTATTAATATGGTCCTTTCCACGGATTACGTGGGTAAGACCCAGAAGGCGGTCGTCAACTGCGACGCTGAAATTCATCATAGGATAGAACCTGAAGTCTCTCCCGTGTCTGGGATGGGGCACTTCGCTTATCCTGAATGCGATCCAGTCTCTCAGAGCAGGGTTGGGATGTGCCAGATCCGTTTTAATGATCAGAACGGCCTCTCCAGGCTTGAATTTACCATCAAGTATTCCCTGAAACTGGTCGAGATTGGTTTCAGGCGCTGAATTCCTGTGCGGACAGGCAACTGAATGCATAAGTCCGGTCTTGAACTGGTCTGATGTGCATGTGCATATATACGCGTATCCGTTGGCAAGGAGGGTTTTAGCCTCATTGTAATACAGTCCCATCCGGTCTGACTGTATAACGGTTTTAGTTACGTTCACTTCCAGCCATTTGAGGTCTTCGGGGATCTGTTCATAGGCAATGGGATCGATGTTTGAGGGATTTGTATCCTCTATTCTTAGAATCAGATCTCCCCCGTATCTCTTTACGTATTCATCGTTCAGTATTGCCATTCTGGAATGACCTATGTGAAGGGGGCCTGAGGGAGAAGGAGCCATTCGCATTACGACTTTTCCCTTAACATTTCTGAGTTCAGGAAGGCTGTGCACCTGCACTTTTTTTTCCCTGACAAGAAACTCCGGGTATTCGGTGCTTACAATGCTGTCCAATGCTTCCTCCGAGAGTCCATTTATGTCCTGAACGATCGGCTTAATTCTGGTGATCAGTTCCTTCGCGTTCTTCCTGTACTCCGGAAATTGGCCCATTATCTTGCTTACAACGGCTCCAATATCGGCGTTCCCCTTATGTTCAAAAGCATTTTTTATTGCCTGTTTCCTTATCTCCTTATCAATATCCATGGAAAAACACCTCATTTAAGGAATTTCTGCATCTCTTCTCTCAATAAATCAAGCCCTTCACCGGTTTCGGTGGAGATAGCTATCCTCTCGGTGCGATCCGGGGTCATATCACATTTTGTCTGAATTCGAATCATTGTTGCTGAAAATTCAGTAGAAATTTCAGTGTACAGGTTTTCCTGCTGTTCCACGGAATAAGACGAATGTCCTGTTGGATCCATGAGGAAGATGATAACTCCCTTGATATGCCTCAGGGAGAGGATGGACTTCATCTCCATCTCATTTCTTTCCTTCATGGGACGATCGAGTATGCCAGGTGTGTCGATAATCTGGACTCTTTTTCCATCGAATTCAGTGAGTCCAATTGATATTGTCTGTGTGGTAAATGGATAAGGGGCAATAGTTGGTGTATTTCCGGTAAGTTTTGCAAGCAGGGAGCTTTTACCCACATTGGGCATTCCTGCAATGATGAATGTCGGCATCCCGGTGTCTATATCTGGTACTTTTCTAATCCAGTCTCTGCATCTTGAAAGGAAAATAAGATCCTTGTCAATGCTCATTATTATGGACGAATACCTTCCGTAAAACTCCTTCATTATCTTGTTGAGAAGTTCAATAGTTTTGGCTTTCTTCAGCCGCCTTATAACGTCCGTGCTGAGGTCTGTAATTCGTTCCCCAGCCCACTGTGCCTTGCTGAGGCTGACCTTATACTGATCAACGTCAAACATGAGGTCAATCATGTGGTAATAGAAGGGGTGCAATTTTTCAATGGTAGGGAATTTCTTAACCAGCTTGAAAAGGTGTGCACAGGTGATTCCCTCTATGGTTGATACCCGATCCGTAATTTCTTTCCTTATCTTGGTCTCTATCTTTGGATAATAAGGCTCAGTAATCCGTGACGCCTTGAGAAATGACCTATCAATTAATTCCTGGCTCCTTAGAACCGTTGGTATTCTGCTGAACATCGATTTTTCTATATTAAGAGGTTTTTTCCTTGATAGCGGATTTAAACTTCACAAGGGTGTTCTCCGAAACCTCGAAGAGATTATGGGCATATCTGGCGTGTATCTTTATTTTCGGGATTAGCTCCTCGGAAGTCGCTCCATCTACTTCGTAGCTGCATTTATAGCCTGCTTCCGAGCATTTAAAATTGTACCTTGGCATAATTATATATGGTACAAACCCTTAAAAATGTATTGAGAAGACCGTTACTATTAACTTCGAGCGTTCAAACCAAACAGAAAGGAGTATATCTCATTAAAGACTCAACATTGCCTGAGTAGTGGATAATCATGGTCGAATTGAAGGAGGAAATGATCAGAAAACTGGAAAGGGAAATCAATTTCTATAGCGTCAAAACAGAAACTCTCAGAGAATTACTGAAAACCAAGAGGCTTGAGCTGTCAGAATCGCAACTGCAATACGAAATGATAAAGCGGGATCTGGAACGAACCGATTTTCTTATCGGATTGCTGAAGAAATACGGTGAAAGAGATGGATGATCGGACTGGAACCTTAAGCAGCATAGTAAATCTCAGCAGTGAAGAAATAGATGAATTAAGGTATAACTACGGTATCTACGAGGATCTGGTCAGTCGGATAGTCAAATTGCAGGAAAACTTCAGGTCCCTCTCAATGGAGAAGGGACAAATTGATACCCGGCTTGCAGCATTAAATTATCAGATGTACGAAATGATCACAGTGTTGCAGAAAAACGTGATTGTCCTCGGCGGGCTGAAATCTGAAATAATGCTGAAAGAGATTGATCTTCCGGACCATATAAAAACAGAGATTGCTGGACTTGCGGATAAATACCTGCTGGTCAGGCATTAAGTTAAGTCTTTAACCAATTCCGTAATTGACCTTTAATGATTGTCGAAGATCACCGGAACATATCCTGTGGCGGCGACCCGTTCAGTTACCTTAAGAGCGTGATGAAAGGCCTTAATATTCAGATGGAACCAGGTCAGGATGCAAAAATTCTGCTCCTGCGAGAAAAATTTCCCTATGATCCGGGAACGTTTGAAGGACTGGCAAAAACAACAAAACTATTGCTTGTGGGTGTTGAGGATGAGAAGAAGGAGATAAACTTAATCCTCCGGAAACCGCACTAGACGAAACGAATCCATGATTTTTCGTGGTGAAAATTAATATAATAGTTAGCATAGAGACGGAGACAGGAATAGAATTCTACTAAAGGAGGGTATATAAATGGAAAATTATGATTCATCTCAAATTCAGATACTGGAGGGATTGAAAGCAGTCCGCAAGGTACCCGGGATGTATATCGGGTCTACGGATGAACGCGGATTGCACCATCTGGTGTGGGAAGTTGTTGACAACAGTGTTGACGAAGCCATCGCCGGTTTCGCCAAATCGATCTACATAACGATTTTTCCGGACAACTCCGTAAGCGTGGAGGACGACGGGAGAGGTATACCGGTGGATATCCACCCTAAATACAAGAGACCTGGCCTGGAAATTGTCCTGACGGAACTGCACAGCGGTGCGAAATTTGATAAGAAGGTCTACAAGATAACAGGCGGACTCCATGGCGTCGGTGTGCATGTCGTAAATGCCCTTTCGTCAAGACTGACAGCAATAGTCAAGAAAAATGGAGAAATTTATTACGAGGAGTTTATCCGAGGAGCCCCAAGTTCCGGATTGAAGTCGCTGAAGCGTGAGGAATTCGAACACCATCCTCCACCGGAGCTGGCCAATATCAAGCTGAAGCTTGATAAATCACACGGAACAATCATCTGGTTTTACCCGGATACAGAGATATTTGAAACCGTGGAATTCTCTTACAGCACGATTCTGGAGAGGATCAGGGATCTTGCTTTCCTGAATCCATTCATCACAATAACCCTTGATGACCTTCGAACTGAACAGAAGGAGACGCTGCATTTCGACGGCGGTCTTTCCGAATTCGTAAAGTATCTTGGTGAAGGGCACACGCATGTTCACAAGGAGCCAATAGCGTACAGGACTGAGATACAGAATTCGGTGGTAGAATTTGCGTTCCAGTACAATACTGGAGTTTCAGAAGTGCTGGTAAGCTTTGTAAATAACATCAATACCATAGAAGGGGGAACGCATGTTTCAGGTTTCAGAGCCGGTTTGTCAAGAGTTATCCAGGATTATGCAAAGAATAACAATATGATCAAAGGCGTCGAGTCGATTACTGGAGACGACGTAAGAGAGGGCATAGTCGCAGTTCTTCATGTCAGGATCATGGAACCACAATTCGAGGGTCAGACAAAATCAAAACTAGGGAACAGCGAGGCAAGAGGGCTGGTTCAGTCTGCTACGGAACTTTACCTGAAGGAGTATTTTGAATCATACCCGAACCTCGGGGAAGTAATTGTAAAGAGGGCCATTGCAGCAGCTCTTGCAAGAGAAGCCTCCAGAAAGGCGAGAGACCTGGTAAGAAGGAAATCCGCCCTTGAAGGTGGGGGATTACCCGGTAAGCTTGCTGATTGTTCATCATCTGATCCTGAGAAAACAGAAATTTACATTGTAGAGGGAGATTCTGCAGGAGGTTCCGCGAAACAGGCGAGGAATCGTGAATTCCAGGCCATTTTGCCGTTGCGTGGAAAGATATTGAATGTTGAGAAATCGTCTGACGTGAAAACCCTGGAAAATCAGGTAATCAGGGATTTAATCACGGCTATGGGCACTAACATAAAAGAAGACATTGACATCGGCAAGCTCAGGTATGGAAAGATAATCATAATGACTGATGCTGACGTCGACGGAGCCCACATCAGGACTCTTTTGCTAACGTTCTTCTACCGGTACACAAAGGAACTCATAACCAACGGCAGCATTTTCTTTGCCCAGCCTCCTCTTTACAGGATACAGAAAGGAGAAAAAGTGGCATACGTCTATTCCGAGAAGGAAAAAGACAAAGTTGCCTCAAAATTCGGCGCAAATGCCATAACCCAGAGATTCAAGGGTCTCGGAGAAATGAACCCCACACAGTTGTGGGAAACAACCATGAATCCGGAAACAAGAAAACTTGTGGAAGTAACCATAGAGGACGCAGCTTATGCTGACAGGCTATTTTCAATCCTGATGGGTGACAAGGTAGAACCGAGAAGAAAATTTATCGAAGAGAATGCCAGGTACGTTACCAACATCGATCTGTGAGGGATATTATTGGAAAAAAGACCTATTGAAAACGAAATCAAAAATTCATATCTTGAATATGCAATGAGCGTCATAGTGAGCAGGGCCATCCCCGACGTGAAGGATGGTCTTAAGCCTGTTCAGAGGCGCATCCTGTACTCCATGAGCGAACTCGGAGTTACACACGATAAGCCGTACAAGAAATCGGCAAGAATTGTCGGAGAAACCATGGGTAAATATCACCCCCATGGTGACGTTGCGATTTACGACACTCTCGCAAGAATGGCCCAGGACTTTTCGATGAGATATCCGCTGATAGACGGGCAGGGTAATTTCGGGTCTATTGATGGAGACGCACCGGCTGCCATGAGGTATACGGAGGCCAGGCTCGCTGAAATTTCCGAGGAAATGATACACGATATCGACAAGAACACGATCCCATTCAGGCTGAACTTTGACGGCTCACTTGAGGAACCGGAGTATTTCCCCACAAAAGTTCCAAATCTTCTCCTGAACGGTAGTTCTGGAATAGCAGTCGGAATGGCCACCAACATGGTTCCGCACAATCTAGGAGAAGTAACGGCGGCCATTACCTATGCACTGGACCACCCCGAATATGAAGTCGAGGACCTTCTGAAGTTCATAAAAGGACCGGATTTCCCCGGTGGAGGAATAGCATTCTACACTCCTGAACTGATGGATGCTTATCTTAACGGCCGCGGGAAAGTTATCTGCCAGGGAGAGACTGATCTGACCGAGACCAAGCGAATAATAATTAAGAGCCTGCCCTACGGCGTGAATAAGGCACTTTTCATCCAGAATGTTGCTGAGCAGGTGAAGAATGAGGTCATAAAGGGTATCACCGACATCAGGGACGAAAGCGACAGGAATGGCATGCGTGTGGTCGTAAAAGTCAGAGATGAAGATATGCGCAATCTGGTGCTGAATCAGCTGTACGAGCACTCTGAACTTGAAACCTCAATAAGCATCATAAACCTTGTACTTGTTAATAATCAGCCCAAAACAATCAATCTTAAGGGTTTCATAGAGACTTTCATAGCTCACAGGCTTGAAGTCATTGTAAAGCGTTCTGAATTCGAACTGGGGAAGTTAAGGGAGAGGGAGCATCTCCTCATAGGTCTCATAAAGGCTCTGGAAGATATTGACAAGGCCATAGATCTGATTAAGAAAGCCAAGGACGTGCCGACGGCCAGAACTTCCATTATGTCGGCATTTAAACTGGATGATATCCAGGCAAATGCAATACTTGAACTCAGGCTGCAGAGACTTACTGCTCTTGAGATATCGAAAGTCATGGAGGAAATGGAAGAGGTCCGAAAGAAGATTCTTGGCCTGGAAGAGATACTTTCCAGTGAGCCGAAAAGAAAAGAGATGATCAAGGAGGAATTAAAACAACTCTCCAAGAAATATGGTGACAAGAGGAGGACAAAGATCACCTATAAAGAACTCAAGGACAGGAAAATTGAAGACCTCATCCCCGAAGAGGATGACGTTGTAATACTGAGTGAAGGGAGTCTTCTCAAGAGAGTTTCGCTTGAAGAATTCAAGGCACAGAGGCGCGGCGGAAAGGGCATAATAACTTCCACAAGGAAGGAGGATTCCATCCGTAGCATGGTGGCATGCACGTCTCATGATGACCTTTTCCTTTTTACCAATACAGGACGGGTTCTCAAGATCAAGACATATGAAATCGATAAGAAATCAAGGAAATCAGTCGGTGTTTCTGCCTCGACATATCTTCCGCTAACTGAGGGAGAAACGGTTAAGCAGATCATGAAGGCTCCGGAAAATAAAACATCACAACTGGTTATCCTTACCAGGAAAGGATTCATAAAACAGACCTCCGCGGAGACGCTCTTTACAATGAGGACCTCAGGTCTCAAGATAATAACTCTGGGAGAAGATGACGAGGTTGTTGGAGTCGAAACAACGAGCGGAAACCAGGATCTTGTAGCCATATCCAGTTCAGGAAAAGCTTCCGTATTCAAACTGGCGGAAGTCAGGATTACCGGAAGGTCGTCACGGGGCGTAAGGGCAATGAGACTGAAAGGTCATGACTTCATCATCACAGGTTTCGTCGCAGAAGATGATCAGGAAATCCTCACAGTCTCCGAGAACGGTATCGGGAAACGCACCCCAATTAAACAGTTTTCCGTACATCACAGGGGAACAGCCGGAAACCTGGTGTTCAAGGAGAACGAAAGGACCGGCAGGCTTGTCAAAGCTATTCCGGTTAGAGCTGACGAGCAGATACTAATAGTCACTAAAAACGAGAAAACTATCCGGCTCAAGGTCAGTGAGATAAAGAGCCAGAGCAGAGTTACTTCCGGAGTAAAGTTGATAGATGTCGGGGAAGGAGACTGGGTGCAGGAGGTTTCCCGGCTGGATGCATCGGAAGCCGAGGAGATTCTTTGAAAGTAGCATTAATGGGACTGGGCAACGTCGGACGGAATCTACTCAGGATTCTGGACGAAGAAGAGAACAGAATAAGCCAGGCATGCGGTAGCGCGATTGAGATCATATCGGCCTCTGATTCTTCCGGCACTGCCCTGTTCCGGCAACCGATCAGGCCAAAGGATCTGCTTAATGCGAAAGTTAAAGGATCTTTTCCGACAGGATTTACTGAAGGCTCCATTGACGACGTGCTGGAAATGAAACCTGATGCGATCATTGATATGTCTCCCGCAACGAAGGATGGAAACAGGGAGCTCGGCATCTATCTAAAGGCAATAAAGCATGGATCGCACATAATCACTGCAAACAAATCGCCACTTGCCCTGCACTGGAAAGAAATAATGGACGAGGCGAGACTAAACGACATCTCGATATTGCATGAGGCAACGGTTGCAGGTGGAGTTCCAATATTCAATTTTGTTAAATTCAGTTGCGGACCTTCCTCGATCATAACTTTTCATGGGATTGTAAGCCTCACGGCAAATTATGTGCTGAATCTCATGGCAAAGGGAATAGATTTTAAATATGCCGTGAAGAAAGCACAGGAAATGGGCATAGCGGAAGCGGATTACACAGATGACACCTCGGGATTGGATGCTGCCAGAAAATCCGTGATTCTGGCGAATGCTCTGTACAACAGGAATTATACGTTGAAAGACATAAAATATTCCGGTATAGAGCAGCTCTCTCCAGATGACATTATGGAACATGGAAAGAAGATGAGGCTGGTTACTGACCTAAAAATGGTAAACGGCAAATTCGAGCTGTTCTCCGGGTTCAGGACACTACAGGACGAGGATTTTTGTCTGACCATTGGTGAGACTTCACTGGGATATGAACTGGTTACGAACAATAGCGGAACCCTGAGGCTTTACAGCACTCACGATGGACCAAGGGAAACTGCGTCGGCTGTAGTTAACGACATCATGATCCTCGCGAGATCGATCCAGAGGTAGCTGCTCGATAGCCAATATTTTAGTGAAGTTCGGTATTTCAGGATACATTGACCGCAATCAAAAGGCACGAGATACCAATAGCAATCAGGGCACTGAAAACAGCAAACATTTACGAGATATTTTCCAACAGGCATATACTGGTGGATACGGGAATGTCTCCCGAGACTATCCCATACCTTGAACAGAGGGGAGTGGATCTGGCTTCACTGGACATGGTCATAATGACTCATCTCCACATTGATCACATAGGCGGGGCAGAAGCAATCCACAAGGAGTACAATATTCCACTGGCCATGGGAATTGAAGATATCCGCCGCGTTGATCAGATCAGGGAGAGTCCGGAGAGTTTCCAGAAATTCCTCATGTCATTTATGACGCTTAATGGAACTCCTGAGGGTATTTTAACAAAAATGGTAAGTCACCATTCAGTTCTCGACAACATCGGCACCTATAAGGATATAGACTTTGAAATAAAACTGAAGGGAAATGAAAAGGTGGATGATGGCATATCTGTTATACATAACCCGGGACATTCTCCAGGATCGATGTCAGTATATATTGAGAACGACGGAAAACTTCTCACAGGTGATCATCTCCTGCCAGGTATAACGCCGAATATCAGTTTCTACGATGAAAATTCTGACATGCTCGGATTGTATATGGATAGTCTCAAGAAGACACTGAAGCTTGAACCGAACGAGATTCTTCCCGGACACAGAGATCCTTTCGGGAATTCAGCCGAAAGAGTACATCAGATACTGAAACATCACGACGAAAGACTCGGACAGATCCTTTTAGCGGTGAAAGAGTGGAAAACCGCTTACGAAGTAGCAAGAATTATACCTTGGAGCAAGGGCAGAACCCTGGATTCCATGAATCTTCTGGAGATGAACTTCGCAATTGGTGAGGCGATTTCCCACCTGAGGCATCTCACAATCGATGGAAATGCAGAAAAAAGGGAAAGGAATGGTCTGGTTGAATTCAGGTCAGTCCAAACATGACTTCAGGAATTCATAGTCATCTTTCCTCAATTCCATCCGGGAACCTTCAATGAGCATGTCAATATGTGATTTGCTGGATGACTTTGGAATTGGCAAAGATCGCTCCATTGTGTAGCGTAGAGCCACCTGGACAGCAGTTGCATTGTATTTTTCTGCCACTTTATTCAGTTCGCTGAATCCTGAGACTTTTCCCTTGAGTATTGGCGTGTAGGAAATGACCTCTACTCCATTTTTTTCGCAGAAAGGTATGATATCTTTTTCCGGACCTCTCGTACCGTAGTTGTATAATATCTGGTTTGCGGCTATGTCCGTATACTTTGATGCCGACATCGCGTCAGAAAGCTGTTCAACATCAAAATTGCTGACACCTATACTTCTCACAAGACCTTGTTTCAAGAGTTCCTCCATTGCGCCGATTGTCTCACTCACCGGCACAGAGGGATTTGGCCAATGTATTAGGTAAAGATCAAGATAAGGTGTTTTAAGGCGCCGTAAACTTGCTCTGGCAGATTTTATCAGGGAATCAAGATGCAGGTTTGTTTTCCAAACCTTGGAGATGATAAAAACATCTTCTCTGGGAACACCCTCAATCGCTTTAGCGACTATCTCCTCAGTATGGCCCGCCCCATACATTTCTGCGGTGTCTATGACGTTGATACCTCTCGAGACGGCATATCTTATCGCATCAACACAGGTCGAGTCATTGGTCTTGTCGGCAGTTTGCCATCCCCCCATTCCCCATGTTCCAAGGCCTATGTCTGAAACAGAGCGTCCTCCGAGCCTCTTTGTCATCATTGGTCAACATGTTTTTTTGCATAATAACTTAACATCGCGAGCGGGAATCCATTTCAGCAAGATAGGGTAAAATCAACGGAAGAGTCGTTATTTCCTTGGAATACCTATGTCCGCAAAATGCTGGAATGGCAAGATAATATGCCTGAAGAGTTCTATACTTCTGTAACTCTCATGCCAAAGGCGTATATCAACTCCTGAAGTGTGAAAGGATCAAGTATGATCGTTGAAAAAGAAAGCCTCATTAACAAGGGTGAGACTGTTCACGGGATATTCCTTTTTGGAGGATTCTGGGTCTTATTGTCCTTTGCTCTCCACAGATACAGAGAAGCAATGCTGCAGTATGGGTGCCATTTAATAGCAACTTTTCTTATGGTGTCGCCATCTGGACGTTGTTCAAGGGCGTATAGATTCTTGATGGAATTCCTTATTCCAAGATCTTCCCACGGCAGAATATCTGGTCTCCCCAGTGAAAATATCAAGAACATCTTGGCGGTCCATACACCGATTCCCTTGACTTTAACGAGTTCTTCTACTATTTTGTCATCTGGTGCACTATCGAAATTACTGAGGTTCAATTCTCCATCCGTAATTCTTCTTGCGAAATCCTTCAGGTAAGAGACTTTTGCCCATGATATTCCCTGTAATCGGAGTTTCTCATCAGGTATACTGAGGATTCCATGAGGGTCCGGATAGTTATTCCGGAACAATCCATTCACCTTTGTGAGTATGGCATCTGCCGCTTTGGGAGTTAATTGTTGGGAAATTATCGATTCATAAATCGAATAAAAATAATCTTTCTGGGCAGTGAATTCAAGAGGCTTATGGGCAGCAATAAGTCGGTCGAGAACTTCATCGTTCTCTCTAAGGTGCTTAATTCCCGTTTCCATTACTTTAGGATTTGAAAGAGTTGCATCATTTTCAGGGGCCATCAGTATTTTCCGTCTCCTGTTTTTTGAAGAAATGCTATATTTCCCGTCATTTTTCCACTATCTGATACCATTGTGAATGGAATAATGGCTCCGCGCGTATACATTGGACTAGGAAATAAAATATCCAGCGTTTTGCGTGAAATTGGGAAAAATTCTTCTCCGATCTGTTGCGCACTACCGCGAATCAGAAGGTATCCTCCCTGCTTCAATATCCTCGTAGTCTCCTTTGCATATTTCTTCTGTTCGACTTCAGGGATGATATGGAGGCATCCCCGATCTGATATGAAATCTACGGAATCATCTGGAATCGGTAAATTCGCTGCATCAGCCTGAATCCAATTTACCGGTATTCCCTGTTTCCCGCTTTTTACCGCAGCAATCTTGAGAGCTTCCTGGCTTATATCCACGCCGGTCACTTCATATCCAAGACTTGCCATGAAAATCGCTTCTGTGCCAGTTCCGCATCCAAGATCAAGAATCTTGCTTGCCCTGGACATATTCAGTATTGAAAGGGCGGCGCACAGTTCCTGTGATGGATATGAACATTCCCACTGCTTAAGGTAAAGGCCGGAACGATAGGAGTCATCCCACTTTTTTGAGTTCATGAGTTTCCCTGGAGCACTTACATTTGTTTCCTTTCTATTTAACTTAGCGATCCGGTCTCTATCCGGATCATTCATATGGTGGAGCCATAATCTGCCTTAAGAATCGTGTTTATAGTTTAGAATGTCTGCATTATGTTTCTATGTATCTTCTAACTCCTGCAAGAGATATTCTCCAGTCAGGGAATTTTCCGGCAATGCGGGATACGAGGTCCTGCACTAACCCTAACTGGAAAGTAGTTACTACAATTTCCTCCGTTAATTTTTTTCCGTCAAACTTATGTACTCTGCTCTTCGGGAAAATCATATGTTCCACGAAGATCTTGTTGCTCTCCTGTATAACAGGATTGTGGTTTGATCCAACGTAAATGCCATCGCTTTCCGAGACGGGTGTAACTTTTCCCCGCGGTTTCCAGTTCTTGTCTCCATAATATATGCCATGAATAATATCTCCACCGGAATGGAAACGTATTTCCCTGATCCATTGCAGGTCTGCGTTGTCCTCCCTGTCATCTATATATTTCTGTGGCGGGAACATGAAAATTGTAACAACAACATTCTCATCTGCCTTGCCAAGCATATTTGATAAATGCGCGACGCCGTTATTTTTTCCAAGATACTCAATGGAAAGGTCTCCAAGTGATTCATTGCATTTGAAGATGAAGTTGGTGAGTTTAATCCGGTCTGTGCTATGGAACCTGAATGAAATATTAAATCGTCCATCTTTCAGAAAAACGTCGTCTATGGTAACAGAAGGAATGCTGACAAGATCTTTGAAAATTGTGAGTTCAGAGAACATAGTGCTGTCAGAGTAAACGGACCAGAAGCCATCATTTTTTCTAGCTTTCGTTTCGGCAAGAAATATACGTACGTCCCGTTCGTTTTCTATGTTCGCAGGCACAAAATAATAATTCCTGACAACGTCCTCTTTGAGAACGATCGCGGTATTGCACATGAATTCCAGATTCCTAGTAAGGTTAAGAATCGGGGTGTCAACGGTGTATGAAATAATACACTGGCTATCCAATCGTTTCTCAATCTCATGGGACATCATTTCGGGCGGTACATCTTATCGAACAGATATAATCTCTTCGTCGGTTATCTGTTGTTCATTTCACCTTTACGTCGTATCAGTTCCGTTTTTCCCAACTTCATAGTTTTCTCTGTTCTTCCTCTCCCGGATTCAGTTAACAGATATCTCCCACAGTCTCTCCTCAGGTTGATAACATTATTCCATAAGAGAACGGAATAAAGTCGCTTTGAACTTGTGTAGCACTTCTAGGTTAGCAGAAGTATTCTTTCCGGTTTTAAGTTGATATTGCTATTCGACAAATCGCCTGATAAAGTATTTTTGAAGATCAACGATAACTCCAAGATTATTTATAGCTGGATATGGCATGAAGTTCTATGACAGTAAATAATGTCAAAAATTTTTCAGCTTATAGTGAATATCTGAAGTTATATCTAAACATTGAAATCAATGGAGACAGCGTAAGGAAAATTTCCCTGTCTGATAAGCCATTGCACGAATTTCACTCCAACGAGGTCGGAAGGAGAATTATAGACTTTCTCGATAATGGAAAGGGGAATCTTAGTGATATTAAAGTTGAACCCAGTGGAACTCCTTTTCAGCGGAATGTGTGGAACGAACTGAGAAAGATTCCAGTCGGTGAGACTAGAACCTATTCTGAGATTGCTAAGGCAATTGGCAATCCAAAGGCTGCTAGAGCCGTTGGAACAGCAGTTGCATCCAATGAAATTGTAGTTCTTATCCCTTGCCACAGGGTTGTCGGCAAAGGTAATTTTGGAGGTTTCTCAGCACATGGTGGACTTGAAACAAAAAGGCTCCTCTTGGACAAGGAAAATAGAATCAGAACTCCCGTCACGAGAGAACCCCAATTTAGCTGAGGAATTGTTGATAAAACAATACTTGTCAATCCACCTAGATCATAAGGCATTTCGTCGCTGATGGTATCGTTAGCTAAGCCTCCAGGAGATACATTACTGTAATCATATGTCTGGTCAGCTGCACTTTCTTCAGATTTTTCCACTGTTTTGCCTTTTCTAATTGGTTGAGAACTGTTATTTGCTGCTACATATTTTCTTCCTCTATCATGGGAATGGGGGATTCTCGGTCGCAAACGTCTAAACCTGAACAAGTTTACAGACATGGGATATATTTTGATGTGTACCAAAGGTTCATATCCTTGAATGGGTTTTTATGTACTATGGCGGAAACTGAGAAAAACAAATCAAGTTCGGCTGAGGGAAATCCTACGAAAAAGAAGGGATCTGGTGCTGCCAGCCAAAAGGAAGGAGTCAAGGCACAAACAGAGACAGTTGAAGAACATTCCCACGCAATGTCAGAAGAGACTGGCAAGAAAACAGAAGATGTAGCGAAGTCCCGGAAAGGCACTAAGCGCCCGTGGGAATTCTGGAAAAAGTAAAATCTTCCAAATTTTTTTCTTCGACCCACATTTTTTTAATTTGTTATACGCAAGAATGGATTATCGAAGTTGATTTTTTTGATTCACCAACCTTTTGAACGATATAAAAGCAGGTTAATTTTATCCCCGATATTTTATTCTAACTAAAATTATAATGTTGTTGATACCTGGCTCATCTTGGCGTTTGGGTGGCCTTATGAAATTGTTAGAAAAAACAATACAGCGGAGATATTCATGAAGCTTTGTGATACTTCGGAGCCGTTTGGCATGGAAACGGTTCCGTTCCACAAACTTTTCCGAGTTAAGGGCGGTTATATTCCATTGGAATCTTCCAATATTTATGTTCATCGAAAATTTAAATAAGAATTACATGCTGTATTCTAGGATAAACTATGGAAACACGGGAAAGAGACATAATGAAAGTGGGAAGATATCTTCTGGCTGCAGAAATCTCCTCCCTTGTAGTTACTGCTATATGGGCTGTTTTTGCCTTAGCTTCCTACGTCATCTCCATTGAAGGATACATAATCTTAAGTTCACCTTCCACAGGTTCGTCCTCAGGAGGTTTCGTTGGAGCAATACTACTCATAATCGGACTTTTTCGCGGAATTGTCTTCACGATTCTACTGGTAGCTTCAGTAATTGTATCAAGAAGAGCGATCAAAATGCGCCATCTTTTGAAAGCGTGGGACTTTGAGGGCTTGAAAAAAAGCAATTCGCTGGGCATAGCCATTGTCGCTTTGATATTCACTTTAGTAATACCGGGAGTTATTCTTCTACTTGTCCGTTCACGCGTAAGGGACCTTCATACTGTAATAACCTGAACATTCTCGGGGGATCGCAGTAACATGATTCATCCGCTCGTTCAAAGACGTATAAATTTCCCCATAAATCTTGAAACGTAAGTCAATCAACATCAAGGCGGAAATTATAGAAAAGTCTCAAGTTTCACGTTGTTGGGGTTACACGTTCTTGCGGATCTGGAACGAGTAACCTGAATCACCTTTTTTCTTCATGGTGGTAAGCCCAACGGCAGCCAGCAGAAAAGCACCGCCAAGTATTGTGAACGCAGTTACATCTTCTTTTAGCAATATTGCACCTCCGATAACGCTTACGACAGGAACAATGTAGAGTTGCACGGAAAGTTTGGAAACTAAATTCCGTCCGACAAGCACGTAGAACAAGGAGTATCCGAGGACCGTACTGAGGATTGCAAGATAGATTACCGAAATCCAGCCTATGGTTGGAAGAACTTCAACCTGGTAGATAAAACTGGGGGAGATCAATGGTATAATCATAACTGTTCCGGCAAGCGCCATCCAGATGGTTACCGGCAACGCCCCATATTTGTGTACAAGCGGTTTCGACACTACCGTAAATATTGCGTATGATACTGCAGCAAGAATCACTTCAACAGGTCCAAGAATACCGGTATATCCCGGCCCTATGCTCGTGAAAGACAGAAAGAGTGTGCCGATAATCGCCAAAAGAAGTGCTAACCCAATTCTTATTCCAATTCTCTCTTTAAGTGTAACTGCGGAAAGCAGCGTAATGAATACAGGCCCAAAAGAAATAAGAAGTGCTGCCAGTCCAGCAGAAATTGACGTTTCAGCATAGTTTAAGGCAATATTGTACCCTGCTACATTTGTCAGGGACATAACGAGCAGTTTTGGGATGTCCTTTCTTTCGAACTTCATTTTAGCCTTGATAAATGGAAGAATGACCAGGAATCCTGCACTGGCAATGATCCATCTTAGAAGTGTAAGGTTAATTGGAGTAAGAACTAAAACCGCTTCCCTTATTGCCACGAAGGCAAGACCCCAGATTATGCTGAGAAATACCAGTAGAGTGTATCCCTTGAACTTCAGGATAATTTGCGATGCAGTTCTCTTTTTTATTTCCGTTTCGTGTGTTTCAATAAAATTCATGTTCTCACTATCTTATTTCTGCTGATTCCGAATCAGGAACGGTACTGGAAGCGTATTTTTCTTTTTCGAGGAGTATTTTTTTACGGTGGATGCCCCAGCGGTAACCGGCCGGACCATCATCATTTCTCACTACGCGATGGCATGGAATCACAAGTGCAACAGGGTTGGAAGCGCAAGCTCTGGCAACTGCCCGGGCAGCGCCAGGTTTAGAAATTCTATCAGCAATTTCCCCATAAGTTGCGGTTGTTCCATATGGAATATTCTGAAGTTCTTTCCAGACTCTGCTTTGAAACAAAGTCATCCGAATATCAAGTGGCAAATTAGACAAAGATGCGTTGATGTCACCATCAAGATATCTTACTATCTCGGTGAGCCACTCTGAAAGTTTATCATCATTCTTCTGAATTTCAGCATTCGGGTATTCATGCCTTAGTATGGAGAGAAGAGAGTCCTCTGAATCTCCCAGCGATACCGTGCACAAGCCGTACTCAGTGCCTGCCGTCATTACCATTCCCAAAGAGCAACTTGCTGCAGAATAATATATCTGCAATCCTTTTCCGCCATTCCTGTAAGTTGACATCTGCATACCAAGTTTCTTTTCTGACTCCGGGTAAAGAGAACTTACAGAACCATATCCTGCACCGTAGATCGACTCTCTCACAGATTTGCCATTTTTTATGGATGACTTGATTAGTCTCAGTTTCAGGGCATCTGAGTACTGCCTGGGTGAAATGCCCGTAACTTTTTTGAAAGTTCGCTGGAGGTGGGAAGGGCTTAATCCGGCAACTAAACTCAACTTTTCCAGCGTGTGTTTTCTATCGACGGTTCTTTCCATGTAGGCACAGAGTTTTTTCACAACTTCTGTTTCTTGCGGCATCGCTTTTTCGGGCTTGCAACGCATGCATGGCCTGTATCCGTTCTTCTCAGCATCCAATGCATCCTTGAAAAATACAACATTTTTCCTTGATGGACGACGTGCCGGACAGGAAGGCCTACAATAAATGCCTGTCGAACGAACAGCAAAAACAAAAGAGGAATCACGGATCTCTCTCCTGTTCTTCACTGCACTCCACATTTCTTCCTGCGAAGCATATCCTGGCGGAAACGGGTTTCGTGACTCAATTTTCGATACTGCAATACTTTTCGAATGGTTCATCTTTACGTCTCAGGCATCAGTGGCATGTATTAATAAATAGACTCGGAATCTTGTTTTCAAATTCTTATAAACAAGAAAGGGCCTCAATAAACATAAATTTCAGTCACTCACGGTGCTTAAGAGTTATGCCGTAACGCCAAAAACCGGAAATAGTACACGAACTGCTCTAACGTTATTCGAGGATTAGTCTTCTTTTCTGCCACCAACTGATCAATGAGTAAGTGGGAATCCTCAATGCACCCAAGGTTTTAGGTTTCCATATTTTCGACAAATTCCGTGTTAATTTCAAATACTTTCTAACTCTACCAGATAAATGGGAGAGGTAAAGGAAAATATCCTCCAAACAATCGGAAATACACCAATTGTCAGACTCGGAAAAATATCACCAGCAGATATCAGCATTTATGCTAAAATTGAATACTATAGCCCCGGCCTGAGTATAAAAGACCGAGTGGCGTTAAGGTTTATAGAAAGGGCTGAAAACGAAGGAAAAATAAAACCCGGCGACGTAATACTGGAAAGAACAAGCGGAAATATGGGCACGGGGCTTGCAGTGGTCTGTGCAGTAAAAGGCTACAGATTTATTGCAGTAATGTCGGAAGGAAATTCAGTTGAACGAAGAAGGATGCTTGAATCTTTAGGCGCCGAGGTTGTGATCGTGCCTCAAGCTCCTGGTGGAATTCCGGGACTCGTTTCAGCAGAAGATCTCGCTCTTGTCGAGGAAAAAACGAATGAACTGGGTGATAAGCTTGGTGCATACAGACCCGATCAATTCAACAATCCTGACAATGCAATTGCACATGAAATCACAACAGGAGAAGAGATCTGGAACCAGACAGATGGCAGGATCGATGCATTTGTAGCCTATGTTGGTTCAGGTGGAACGTTCACTGGCATAGCCAGGGCATTAAAAAACCACTCTCCAGCCATAAAATGTTACCCGGTGGAACCAGTCTCCGCTCAGTATCTGGCTGGGAAAGAAATAGTATCAACAAGGCATAAAATTCAGGGTGGAGGTTATACATTCAAGCCCCCTTTCTGGGATGACAGTCTGACTGATGGTTTCCTAGCGATATCAGACGACGAAGCAATTCAGGCGGCAAGAAGATTAGCCAGGGAGGAAGGCATTTTCACAGGATTCTCAGGCGGTGCCAACGTAGCAGGAGCTATGAAACTCAAAAATGTATTGAAGCCGGGCAGTATAGTTGTCACGGTTCTGCCAGACTCCGGACTGAAATACCTCTCAACAGATCTTTTTCCTTGAAGCAAATCACTAATTTTTGTCCTCTTTCATCATCCATCACGCAAAAAATTGAATAGATGTGAAATGGGGTAACCTCATTCAATAGGGAGGCGTGAAACGATATTCTGATCCAGATTCTCACCACGCCGTTTAGCTGCTATCTTTGCCGCCAGATAAATTAATGTAGACACGAAAACAGAAACTGCCAACTGAAAATACGGCTGGAACTCCAGTGGCTGATGTGGCTGAATCAGGACGCTGGGAATCATTACAAACGCTATTACAATTCCGGCTATCGCAGCCAAAACCATTGCCACGCCTGAAACTTTCTTCTGCCACTCTGCTTTTTCCTTTTTAAGAGCTAGATTCAACACGCCAAAACCCAGAAATGCTATCATGAGGAGAATGGAAATAGCTCTAAGGATCACCGCTATAGACCAGCCCACGATAGATACCTCTACAAGTATGACTGAACCGGCGAACGCGGAAATGAATAGTGCTACATGGGGAGCTTTATGCCTGTTGGTTCTTGTGAAAATTGAAGGAAAGACGCGATCTTCACCAAAAGCGAAAAGGGTCCTGCTGGTGCTCAGCATAAGTGGAGCAATGGTCTTTGCAAGAACTATCGTGACTACGACCGTTACTACTATTCCCAGGGCATGAGGAGCTACCAGGCTGATGATGCCCGGTGCAGTCGCGTAGTAAGCTTTATTAGAAGAGAGCAAAGAAATTGTTGTCGGCCACTCAGAAACATGGAATATGGCAAATGTAACAAGGGAAAAGAGCACTAAAGAAGTGAGCCAGGCGTAGATAATACCTCTCGAGACATCTTTCTCAGGATTCCTGACTTCACCACCAAGGGATGGCGCGGCAGATAATCCTCCATATGCGAATAGGAAAATTGTCATGGTTCCGAAAAAAGCACTGTATCCTACAGGGGGAAGATTTGGTGTAACAATGGTTTCACCTATTTTTGTCTGAACGATAGAATTGAATGTGGCGGGAGAGGTGATCATCCCAATAATTATGATACTGATGGCGGAAAAAAGAATGAGGGCGAATAGGATAGAAATCACGAATCCATAGTTCCTAACCCCGGTGTAGTGCAGAAGAAATATAAGCCAGATGATCGTGATTCCGATAACAATATGGCCAAGTTGTGTAGCGAACCATGTCCCGGGCTGGAATCCGACATAGGAAAAAGCCTGGGCAGTTGTTGTCCCGACAGCATACGAAACGAAGCCTATGGAGCCAACAACGCTGAACCAGAAGATAAATTGCATAACAAACCCTAAGTAGGGGTGCAAAGACCTTCCTATCCAGACGTACGATGATCCGGCTCTGCTGGCTACTTTTGCATACATCTGGTACATGTACACCTTTGGAATGAGAAGAAGTCCGGTCATAAACATTGCAATGGGGATGAGATTCCTCATGGATGGGTATACAGATAACGAGTTCACGGCCACGTAATTTATTCCGGCACCATATTCATTGGAAATTGCAGAAATCATTACAACAAATGCACCTACAACTTTTGCAAGTTTGTAAGTATCCGGACCCATTCCCTTAATTTGTAACATATTTTATCCCTCCTCCTGTTTGACTGCAAGACCCTTCTTCATTGTGAGAAAGCACTTGACGGATGTATTTAGATATATCGATGACCATGCACCAGAAAGTGATCTAGTTGGAAACAATTGACGCACTGAAATGGCGTTGTTGTTCATCATCATTATTCAAAATTTCGATAAACTCAGGTAAAATTATATGAACTTCACGTTATTTTTTAGAATGAAAGGATTTATTAATAGCTATATATTTAAATTTTAGTAACCAAATGGAAGCAGGAATATTTATCCGGTCATTGGAGGAACAGGTAAGACGGATCAAATTCCAACTCACTGAAGCAGATGATCAGTATTTTCCCCAGTACGACATGGATAAAAACGCTCTTCTGGATAATGCAAAGATATGGTTTTTAAGAACAATTCAGAATACTGAGTTGACCGTTAACGAAATGGAAATGTCTTCCACCGACTATATCTCCAACATTGTCTTGGAGCCTGAGCGAGCCCACCCATTTCGACCAAGGTATCCGTCATTAATCTGGATGATTTCAAATCTGAAAAAAGAACAAGTAGAGTCAATTTTTGGAATACAATTTACCGATAATCTGATGAGAATCTTAGCGACCGATATCCTGCCAAGGGGGTCATTATCGTAGTTTAATATGTTTAAAGGAATTAATATGTTCAGTTCAGAAACTTTGGGCAAATGCGCAGTTATAAAAATAATCGATCTACTTCCCAAGAAGATCAAGACTTCAGATGGAAGCACCAATCTCAAAGACAGCTTTCTCTTTTTGGCCAAATCTCAATCGAAACTCTTGGTTTACCAGAATCTTTGGTTACCTTTCACCGAGGAGGAAAGCGAAAAATTAAAAAGATATATCTCGACCTGGGGAGGAGGAGAGACTGTAGACATACGGAATGGGGTTCTTGAGATGGAATTGCCAAGCTTTCTGGTGCCATTTGTGGACGAAATAAGCAGTATACCCGGTGCAAGACTCTCCCCGAATCTGCTAAGGATTTCTGGCGATGTGTACTTCTGTGTGGAATTTCACCCAGCAACCAATCTTAAAGTGAGTGAAGTTGTGATGAATTTCCTGTCCCGGGATCACATTTTCACGAAAGAGCTCATTTACATAGGGGATCAAGTCAACAATATACCATTCCTCCTGAATCTGTATAAAGAAAATGGAAACAGCTACGACAATTTTGTACTTTTGTCTAATGTCTGGGAATTTACCGAGGAAGAGATACGAAACCAAAATCTTGGTATATTCCAGAATCATGGCACTTTCGTTCCAAAATTTTTTGTTGACAATTCCACTGATAAACTCATCTTCAAACTGGACCACCGGGGCATTCTCGGTAAAGGTAAAAGTGTGGTAGTCGACGAAAAGGACAATCTCGTCGAAATAGAGATAACTTCAAAATTTTTCTCTGATTTTTACAATGAAATTATTCGAAGCTATTGCGGCCCCATCTTCTATCATGTCTATGTGAACGAATCAAGAGAAACATCATACTACCTTGTGGAAAAGGGAATCGAGGCTCTTTTCATAAAAGGTCTTCTCAAACTTTTTAACAAGGATCCAAGGTCCGAACACCGCAATTATATATTGAAGTTCCAGAAGCTCGGAGAAGTCCTTGGGGAAAGAATGAACAAAGCAAATTAGTAAGGAATGGTGCAGTGGAAAACTCCACATTATCTTTCCCGTGATTTTATAATATAACCTCTCCAAAAAATACTGACGAAGACTATTGCATTCTCACAAAAAATTATTCTCAAAAACTATGAGATTGCAGTGGGGTCATTGTAATTGACCTCCTCTGCTGATCTATATGGGGCTGATCGGATTCGAACCAATGGCCGCCTGGTTATGAGCCAGGCGCTCTACCTAGCTAAGCTACAGCCCCAATGCGCCGTTGGTCGGATTCGGACCGACGACCGCTCGGTTAACAGCCGAGTGCTCTACCAGCTAAGCTACAACGGCAAAGTATTCACGAGAGCTTTTCTGTACTTTTAATCTTTTCGCACTCAAGCTGTGAAAGTCAGAGATCGCTGATGTCAATGCCGCAAATATCTGAGAGTTCCTTATGTAGCGATTCAATTCTCTCAGCCTGTTTTACAAGGCCTTTTTCTCTATATCTACTGACGGTTACTGAAAGAGGCACAACACTGTTACCGGAAACTAGATTGTCGGCATGTGCAACTATCTTTTCTTCAAGCGTAACCGGAGTGTAATCTTTTTCGGGCAGACCCAAATTTACAGACTCTTCCAGTGTTATTCCTGCCCCCGTATGTCTTTCAACTATCCTGACAATTCTCTTATCTATCCTCAATTCATCAAGTATAACTGAACCGGCAACGGCATGGTCGATTCCATTTGTTTTTGTTCTTCCTATGTCATGAAGCAGTGCGCCGGCAATAACAAGTGACAAGTTTGCATGTGACTGTTTCGCTATCTTGGCAGCAAGTTCGGAAACCTGCTTGGAATGTTCAATTATTCTCGCGTCAGCACCCTGTTCCTTCAGGATTTTTAAACACTGTTCCAACGATGGCACATATCTCACTGTTTTTCCTCTTCTCGATGGTTCTATAGACATATTTCCATGAAAGTCCAGGTTGAGTTCTTTGCCCATCATAAGCCTGTCGAGAAAAATTGCCAGGGCTGAAACCTCACTGATGGGCTGGTTTGTTACGGAGACGTTGAAGGAGGAATCCGCGTAGGCATCCGGAGGAACCTTGCTCGCACCGACAATAATAACAAGACTTTTGTTCTCAACCTCGCTCCTTATCTCATTTATGCACTCTTCTACCGGAATTCCGTACATTGTCAGGTGGACTTTGATTCCATCAAACTTCTTCAGATGATTTTTCCAGTTTATTCCTGTGCGAATCCTGAAATCCCCGCCGAAATTATTACTTACCGTTTCAATGGTCTTTTCAAGATCCTCATCACGGCTATCAACAAGAATCTCATTGGCCCCAAACGCACGTGCGGTGAGCGCAACGTGTGTGGTAATCCGTTTGTCTCGAAATGGCCGGTGATTTATTCTGAGTATTGTTATGGGAGGCAATTTCAGGCCTGGATGATTATACTCCGTTAACCATGGCAATCTTATAGCCCTTGATTTGCAGAAAATTTGATCTCTTTACAATCCCCCTCAAAAGTGCCTGAGAAACGTCAAGAGACTCAGCGACATCACCAAGGAAGACTCCTTCACTGTCTGTTATCATCTTCTGTATCTTACTCTCGTAATCCAGCAACTGGTTCTCAGTCAGCGCAGTTGCATAAATGATGTCGGCAAGTTCACTCATCGTTCCAAGAAGGTTGATCTGGACGCTGGTGTAGTACGTGTGGTATGCCTTTTCAGGCCCTTTTTCTCCTGTCATCCACTGGCTTTCTATGAGCTTGATTTTATCAAGGTACAGCAGCCCGCGTTTTCCCTCATTCCCATATTTCTGCTCTATGACCGGCATGGTTATCCAGCTTGTAGAGAGGTCCAGTAAAAGGCGCCTCTTCGTATCGCTGTCAGCCGCATGGAAAATTGATACAAGTTCTCCTACGTCATTGACTACTTTTATTCTGCTGACCATCCTACCCTAATTACAAGATAAGATATAATTATTACCTGAAATCTATAAATCTGTGTTGAAAACTCCTTTATTTCCGTCTTTTCCTGATCTCATAAAGAATCATTTTATCGTAGTCAACCCTGTGCTTTATTTTCTTGTTTTTTAGTATTTTCGAAATTGATTCAGTTAAATCTCTTATTTCTTCGGAAAGCACTCCACGGTAGACTATCATTTCCAGGGTATCAGAAGGAAATACAAGTCTAAATCTCACACCTTCCTTTATGTATCCTATGGGCTTTTGGTTTTTTCTTATCTCAGCGAGGTTCAGTTCTAGTGAAATCTGATCATACTGGATGTCTTCTGCATTCTGTTTTGTCTCACTTACTACCAGTTCCCAAATTTCAGGGAAAGCTTTTTCAATTTCCTTCCATTGAAAATCATCATTGAAATATATGTGGCCGCTCCAGTTTTTCACCGGTCTCTATCAGCAATAATCTATTTAATTTTGCGGAAGCTCAATTTTATGGCGGGTAAAGATAAATTCAACCTGAATAGGGAAGATTACCGTTTTGCCTTCATCGCTTCTGGAAAGGAAAGAATTAAAAACGCAAAGCCAATTCGCTGTAGAAGCCCCGTGGTGTAGTGGCCAAGCATAGCGGGCTCTGGACCCGTCGACGGCAGTTCGAATCTGCCCGGGGCTATCAAAACTATAATGGCGGAGCATTAAATGCCTGGAAACGAAGATGATGAAGATTATACCAAAGAGATGTGCGAATATATAAATGAAGAGATTTCCAGGGATCATCCCATATTCTTTTACAAGGCGGAGATGAAATTGGCTCAGGCCAGCATGGGACTCGCAATAGCAGAAGGTGTTAGACTCCAGGCAACAAGGGAGTTGCTGGATATGTTGGATACTCTTTATCAGCTTATGATCGACCCTGAATCTAAACTGCCTGATTCACAAAGGAAAATGCTAAACCATGCCGATGACGTGTGGCTTGATCTTAAGGAAAAAATGAGTCAGGGAGATAAAAGGGCCGCACACCTGTTGAGCAGTCAGGCCCACATGTCTATGGCTTTGGGATATCTTATCAGATGCAGAAGCGATGAAAGATTTTCCCAGTTGATCCCTGATTACCTGATCAAATACCTGGGAAAACTCAGCACATTCACGTACCGGGAAGCTATTGGGCACGTGATGCTTTAACTCTTGTGATCTGAAAATCCTCGGTAACGCCGGAGGACGTTCATTCCTGATGCGAATAATTTTTGATGTATTCTCTGAATGATTGCGGTTCTTTCACGAACCTGTCCAGGTACGTATTTTCTCTGTAGAAATTCAGGAGGAGTTTATCTATCTCCTCACTGTCAAAAACTCCTGCGTTCTTAACCGATTGAAGGGCTCCTTTATAACCGAACTTTCCTGCTACAATTTTTTTAGGCTTTTTCCCCATTTTCTCCAGAGCAAGATTTATTGTCTCAGCAAACGAGATTTTATCCCTGGAACAGATGTCAACGGCACCCCTTAAATCCTTAGCTCCTTCTATTACCTTTACCAGATCTTCCACATGAACCGGGCAGATAGCTCCACCGGCGGGTAGTTTTGAGAAATTTCCTGAAGCAAGCTTGAAAACTTTTCCGGTGAATTTGTCTTCATTTCCGAAAACGACGGATGGCCTTACGTTGAGATGATTCTTTACCAGTGCTGCATTGTCCTCTCCGGTTCTTTTAGTTCTGAAAAACTCAGTGGATCCGTAATGCACGTTAATGGATGAAAGATAAACAAGTCTCTGGTCTGTGTCATATTTCTTTACAGCTTCAACAATATTCTTAATTCCGTTCACATTCACGTCAAAATATTTCTGGTCGGTCTCGGAATCTATGCCTGCTGCATCAACTATCATGTCGTAATCTTTTATTGCAGACATAACCTTGTCTTTGTCCAGTATGTCCCCTTTAATCCATTCCACTCCAGCCTTGTCCAGTTCGTCATTGTTGCTTCTGGAATAATAGGCAACCTTATCCGCTGAAATTTTCCTTGCCACGTTGCTTCCAATGTAACCTGAGCCGCCTATAACTATTACTTTCATGATGCTGCAGAACCCATAACAGAAAAACGCACAAATAGATTTCTCAACAGTTCAATATATCGATCTGGGAAATTTTATTAGTTAATTCCCAATCGCAGAAAGATTTCTATGAAACATAAGGGACATAATGTGTACATGGTTTCTGGCGGCGTTACCAAATTCGCAAAATCGACCCCGGAGATGGATTTCAGGCTGAGGGTAAAAAAAGCCTTCGATTATGCACTCAATGATGCAAACATTTCGCTCAGCGATATCGACGGATCAGTGGCATCTTATTTCTCGGATCATTTCCAGAGACAGTTAATGTCAGGAATAATGGTTCAGGATTATCTTGGTCTAACGCCGAAGCCAAGCAAAAGGGTGGAGGGCGGAGGAGCAACCGGAGGACTGGCATTCCAGACCGGAGTTCAGGAGATCGCATCTGGCAGGATGGATGTCTGTGCAGTCTACGGATTTGAGACCATGTCACACGTGAATACATGGAAGGGAAATGAATTCATAGCTCTGGCGAGCGACACCAATTTTGATTATCCCGTGGGTGGTTTTTATACTGGTTACTATGCAATGATGGCCGTTAGGCATATGCATGAATTCGGTACCACCGTGGAACAGTTGGCTAAAGTCTCTATAAAAAATCATGGAAACGCAATCCATAACCCATATGCCCAGAGCCCGGCTAAACTGACCATCGACGACGTCAGAAATTCCCCTATGGTTGCTTATCCCTTAACGAGGCTGGACGTCTGCACAATGTCGGATGGAGCGGCTGTTGCAATCCTTGCCTCAGAAGAGAAAGCGTTCGAAATGAGTGATAACCCTGTTCTCATAAAGAGTATCGGAACAGGAACAGACACAATGAGATTATCAGACCGTCCTCTCGGCAAAGTGACCCTTTTACCAAACGAGAAGGAATCTGATTACAGGAATCTCAAGTATCCCGGCGTGCATTCATTCAGAGCAGGCAGGACTGCCGCCAAGGAAGCCTACGAGGGCGCGGGCATCACGGACCCTCTGGAAGAACTTGATGTAATAGAGCTTCACGACGCGTACACATCTTCCGAAATTCAGACTTACGAAGACCTCGGTTTATGCAAGTACGGTGAGGGCGGACCATTTATCGACGAGGGGAAATCAGAACTTAATGGCAAAGTAGCTGTAAATCCCTCCGGAGGATTACTGGCATCAGGACATCCTGTGGGAGCATCGGGAATCATGCAGGGGGTATTCATGTTCTGGCAGTTGCAGCACACAATAAAGAAACATTTCAAGGATGACACCCTGCAGGTTAAAAATGCGAAAAGAGGGCTCATCCACAGTCATGCAGGAACAGGAACTTATGTTACTGCAACAATAATGGAGGCGGTCAAATGACCATAAATCGTGATGCAAAGATGCCTGAAACTCAGAGTGGAACAGAAGTATACAGCTTTGATCCCCTTGTGGTGAAATCTCATTACGAGATTGATTACATCCACAGTTATGGCCAGGATTCTGAATTTTTCAGGGCACTTGGAAAGAAAAAACTCATGGGAAGCAAGTGCAAGAAGTGTGGATACACCTACGCAACGCCAAGGGGACATTGCATGATGTGCGGATCTGAAACCGAGTGGTACCAGCTACCAAACGAAGGCAGAATACACACTTTTACTACCTGCTACTTCGGAAGTGAGGAATTTCTTTCGGAGACCCCGTTTAACCTAATAATGGTAGAATTTGACGGTGTAGATTCCCTATTTATGTCAAGGCTTGTCGGAGCTGATCAGGAAGACATGAAAATAGGCATGAAGGTCAAGGCAAAATTCAGGAGAAACCAGAAATTCAGCCCTACGGATGTCTATTTTGTTCCTCTTTAAGGGAAACGCAAAAATTCTTTATCTATTCCCAATCCTTTTTTTGTGTCAGATTTTTCCAATGAAGACAAAGACGTTTTTCTGGTAAAACTCAACAGAATGATTGACCGTGGTGCACTTCTCTCGCGATATAGCAGGGCGGCAAGCCTGGATATCCGTGAAGTTTACCGTAAGGAATTTCAAGGAAACGAAGGCAAAGGAAAGGATTTCTATCGTAGAATATTCCTGGAATACGGAGATGAATCCATCGCTGAACTCGTCACTGCACAGATCGCTGTACAAAACGTCAGTAACGTAATAACAAAACTGATGGAAGAGTTGAGAGTGGGACTCTCATATCTGGAAAAATCCTCAAGATATGTTAGATATGATAAAAGGGTAAATGACCACTATCTATACCTGAACCCGGAAAGTGCTGGTTTTGATGGGAAATATGCTGATATGTACAGAGACACCTGTGATGAACTCTTCGAACTCTATTCAAAGAATTACGAAAAATCACTTCATTTTTTTAAATTAAAATATCCAATTGATTCTATCAAGTTCTCTGAACGAAATGAAGATGCTGTGTTCATCGAAGATCTTAGCGGTAAAGACCGCGAGAGCGCAGAAAAATCATACAACAGTTCGATCAGGGCGAGAGTACTTGACGATCTGCGATACCTTCTACCTGCATCAACACTCACAAACATGGGGATATCCGGAAACGGACGGGCATTCATATCTCTGATTCAGAAATTAAATTCCTCCAGCCTCCCGGAAGCCAAACGCGTTGCAAATGCAATTTACGATGAACTGGAGCCAGAACTCCCAGAACTCATTGATTCTGCTATTTCTTCCCACGGAGAAGACCTGGTGAAATATAAGGCGCAATTGGACGCTTATTGCCCGATCGAATACACGAATTTCCCGAAAGACGTGCATCTCGTTGAATTAATCGAGCATGAGGAAAGAAACTTCGCGCTCAGGAAATCCCTAGGGATTATCGTTTTTGCGAATGGACAAGAAGATCTCGTATCTTCAATTAGAAGGATAGGAGAAATGTCAGCAGAAGAACAGATCAATTACGTAAAAGGTCTCGCGGATCTACGGCGAAACAGGCGCCACAAGCTGCATAGGGCATTCGAATCTGTCTCATACCTGTTCCAGATAACTACCAACTATGGTGCATTCAGGGATATGCAACGCCACAGATTCGTAAGCATAAACCGTCAACCACTTTCAAACAGGTTTGGTTTCGACACACCTGAGTTCTTCATGGAAGCCGAACAAAACAAAGAATATCTGAGGGTAATGAAAATGGCTTCCGAGACCTATGATGAACTTGATCGAAAATACGGGAGTGGAATGGCACAATATTGCATTCCCTATGCATACAGGTATCCGGTGTCCGCGTATATGAATTTGCGGGAGGCATCATTCTTCTGCGAGTTGAGATCAACGCCGCAGGCCCATCCAGATCTACGCAAGATAGCTATATCAATACACGATGAAATCAGGCGGGTTCATCCGGAACTTGCAATACTTTTAAAATTTGTAGATAATGGAGACTACTCACTGGGACGACTTAAATCTGAACATCGAAAAGAGAAGAAGCTGAGAGGTCTCAAAGATGGCAATAAGCAATAAATAAATGCACAATTTTTTCTTTATTCCAGCCACTTTCTCTCTCGCAGAGAATTCAAAATGTTTATATTGAAGAACATATTTATCTGTCAACTCGAGGTGAATACAAGATGTTATCAGGAAATATGCCGATATTTGTGCTCAAGGAAGGTACACAAAGAGAACAGGGTAAGAATGCCCAGAAGAACAACATCGAGGCAGCTAAAGCTATTGCCGACGCTATAAGGACCACACTTGGCCCGAAAGGCATGGACAAAATGCTGGTTGACTCGATAGGAGATATTATCATTTCAAACGATGGAGCAACCATTTTGAAAGAAATGGATGTCGACCACCCAACGGCGAAAATGATCGTTGAGGTTGCAAAATCGCAGGACACAGCGGTCGGAGACGGGACAACTTCCGCAGTTATACTCGCAGGAGAACTCCTGAAACAGGCAGAAGCTCTTCTTGAGCAGGGTGTGCACTCCACTGTTATAACTAACGGATACAGGCTGGCAGTTAACGAAGCCAAGAAACAGCTCGAGAACTCTTCAGTAAAGGCAACAGACGATGCCACACTGAGGAAAATATCCATGACTGCTCTGTCGGGAAAGAACTCAAGCCTCTCCAGTGATTTCCTCTCCAGTCTCGTAGTTAAAGCGGTTAACGCAGTTGCTGAAGAAAGAAATGGCAAGACTATCGTAGACACTGCAAATATAAAGGTTGATAAGAAGAACGGTGGAGGGGTTAGTGACACTCAGTTCATAAACGGCCTCGTCATCGACAAGGAAAAAGTTCATGCAAAAATGCCATCAACAGTCAAAGACCCGAAAATAGCGCTTATAGATTCTGCTCTTGAAATCAAGAAAACAGAAATAGAGGCAAAGGTCCAGATTACTGATCCTTCGAAGATACAGGGCTTCCTGACACAAGAATCCGACACATTCAAGACAATGGTCGAAAAGATCAAGAAAAGCGGTGCAAACGTTGTACTATGCCAGAAAGGTATAGATGACATCGCCCAGCACTATCTTGCCAAGGAAGGAATTTACGCTGTCAGAAGAGTTAAGAAGAGTGACATGGAAAAACTGGCCAAGGCAACTGGCGCTAAGATCGTTACAAATCTTGATGACCTGACTGCTGATTCGCTGGGAAAAGCCGAGAAAGTCGAAGAGAAGAAAATCAGCGATGACAGGATGACATTCATAACCGGCTGTGCCAATCCAAAAGCTGTCAGCATACTGATCAGGGGTGGAACAGAACACGTGGTATCAGAGATCGAGAGATCACTGAACGATGCAATACGTGTTGTGGCAATAACAAAAGAGGACGGCAGGCTTCTCCCTGGCGGAGGGGCTATTGAAGCTGAACTCGCAATGAAAATCCGGGCATTTGCCAATACAGTTGGAGGCAGGGAGCAACTTGCAATCGAAGCTTTTGCCAGAGCACTCGAGATCATTCCAAGAACTCTGGCCGAAAACGCAGGCATGGACCCGATTAACACTCTCATACAGCTGAAGGCTGAACACGAAAAAGGTCATTCTTCGTACGGAATCGATTTTGAGCAGAACAAGGTCGGAGACATGAACAAAGTCGGCGTTGTTGATCCGCTCCAGGTCAAAAAACATGCACTTGAAAGTGCTGTTGAGGTTTCGACAATGATTCTGAGAATCGATGATGTTATAGCCAGCAGGAAATCAAGCGGCGGCGAGTCACCTGGCGGAATGCCCGGTGGCATGGGTGGCATGGGCGGAATGCCCTACTAACCCTGAAACACTTTTTTTAACATTTGCGAGCGGGAATTCCCCTTTCGCAAGATAGGGGGATGAAAGCGAGTGAAAGGTTTATTGTTAGCTACATAATAGCTGACCTATGGCGTATGATCTGGACAAGGGTGCGCATTCCGTGTACTCATTATACTATCACTTTATCCAGGTCGTGAAATACCGGAAGAAGGTATTCACCAATGATGCCATCGTGGATTTCCTGAAGATGAAGGCAAGGGAGATTGCTGACACATTCAATGTCGATATACTGGACATGGAATGTGATAAGGATTACTTTCACATGCTTTTCAAATCCACACCCATACTCAACATACCACAATTCATCAACGCAATCAAGACCATAACATCAAGGGAGATACAGCGTAAATTCCCGGAAATAAAGAAGGATCTTTGGAAAGGAAAGTTCTGGTCACCTTCATACTTCCTTGCAACTTCGGGTCAGGTTACGCTGGATGTGCTGAAAGGATATGTAGATTCCCAGGAGGTTAAGCGTCATGAGAACGTATAAGTTCAGGCTATACCCATCTGCGGAACAGCAAGGGCTGCTTATCGAGCAGTTGAACCTCTGCCGTGAACTCTACAATGCAATGCTACAGCAGAGGATATATGCATACAGATCAGGAAAGAAAGTCAACTACAACTCACAACAGGACGAACTCCCTGAGGTCAGGAAGGGATTCCCTGAATACGGCAACATACATTCTCTTGTGATACAGGATGTTGCACACAGGGTTGACAAGGCATATGACAACTTCTTCAGAAGAATCGGGGAAAGAAAGAGGGGAAGAAATCTCAAGGCGGGATTCCCGCGATTCAAGTCCAGGTACAGTTCCATCACATATATACAATCTGGATTCAAGATAACGGACAACGGACAAGTATGGTTTTCAAAGATCGGTGAAATTCGCATGTTCATGCACAGATCCATCGTGGGACAGATCAAGACCCTCTCCATAAAAAGGGACAGTGTTGGAGATTGGTTCATCACCATCGTTGTGGAAGCGCCCAAGAAGGAGAGGCCGTTACAGGAAATGAAAGTAAAACAACAGGTTGAACTGATCAATCCCATCGGCACAGATCTCGGACTGAAATCCATCATAACAACCAGTGAGGGACTGCAGATAGAGCCTCCGAAGTACCTGAGAAAATCTGAAAAGAAGCTGAAGAGGGCACAGAAACAACTCTCAAGGAAGAAGAAAGGGTCTGGAAAAAGGATAAAGGCGAAGAAGAAGGTCGCAAAGATCCACAGGAAGATCGAAAGGCAGAGGGATGATTTTTCACACAAAATATCCAGGGGCCTTGTGGTGGATCACGATCTCATCGCCTTCGAGGACCTTAACATAAACGGAATGATCAGGAATCACCACATTGCAAAGAGCATAGCGGATGCAGGATGGAATAAAATCGTCAGGTATACGATGTACAAGGCTGAAAGTGCCGGTGCATCTGTTGTGCTGGTTGATCCCAGGCATACATCACAGAAATGCTCAGGATGTGGAAACATAAAGCTTAATCTGAAACTTTCAGATCGCATATACCACTGCAATGCATGCGGTCTCACAATAGATCGTGATCTGAATGCGGCAATAAACGTCCTGAATGACGGATTGATAAAGGTAGGGAGGGGCACTCCCGAATATACGCCCGTGGAGATTGGAGCTCTACCCGAAAAGGCAACTCCGGTCGTTGAAACGGGAAGCCCCCTGCGTTAGCTGGGGGAGGATGTCACTATTTCAGGACTTTAGCAGGATAGATATTTCCTCTGGCAGTATATATTCGCAACTAAATTTTGCTAATGTTGCAGAACAAGTTTATTTAATTTATCCGTATCGCTCGCTGGTGATTCTTTGAATCTCTATGAGTATATGGGTAAGGAGATTTTCAGGAAATACGGAATCCCGGTACCCGATGGATACGTTACCGAAAAACCCTCGGATACAAGGGAATACAAAAAACCTGTAGTCGTAAAATCACAGATTTTGCTTGGAGGCAGAGGCAAATCTGGCGGAATTAAGTTTGCCAAAAGTCAGGAAGATTTGAAAAACTCGGTCAGAGAGCTCCTCGGTTCAAAGATCCGCGGATTGCAGGTGACCAAGGTGCTGGTTGAGGATATGATCAACATTAAGCACGAATACTACGTGAGTATAGCCTTAAACAGGTCGGAAAGATCTCCGGTCCTTATTGCCAGTTCAGCAGGTGGAGTAGAAATTGAAGCCGTCCCGCAAAAAGATATTTTCACCAGGAAGATTGACACCCTTCTTGGCTACTCTGATTTCATCGGAAGAGAAGCATCAAAGTTCATGAACCTCGACAAAAATCTCTCATCCCAGTTTCGAGACATCCTAGGCAGACTGTACAAGATATTTGTTGAAGAGGACTGTGAACTTGTCGAGATCAACCCGCTTGTGGAAACAGCTGAAGGCAAACTGGTCGCTGCTGACGCAAAGATAGTCATGGACAACGATTCAATGTTCAGGCACAAAGAGATCAATATAACGGACCCCGAAAAAACCCCTCTTGAGCTTGAAGCGCAATCAAAGGGCTATGCATTCGTGGAACTTGACGGGCAGATTGGTGTGATAGCAAACGGTGCAGGACTTACAATGGCCACTCTCGATGCACTCACTCTCCATAAAGGCAAACCGCGAAATTTCCTTGATCTTGGCGGAACAGACGACGTAGAAACGGTAGCAAATGCTTTTGACCTTGTATTAAAGGCGAACCCGAAAGCGATTCTTATAAACATATTCGGAGGTGTAACCAAAGGTGACACTGTAGCCAATGGTATAGTCATGGCAAAAAAACGGTTCAATATATCCAAGCCGATTGTAGTAAGGCTCAGCGGAGTCCATGAGGAAGCGGGCAGGGAAATTCTGAAACAGAACGGCATAGAATCTTATCCCACGATGATGGAAGCAATCGAGAGGGTTGTAAAAGTGGCAGGTGTTTCACAATGACAGTTTTGGTAAACAAAGATACGAAGGTCATAGTTCAGGGTATTACGGGCCACCAGGGTTCATTCCACGCAGGTGAAATGATCAAATTCGGCACCAAGGTTGTAGCAGGAGTAACCCCCGGCAAGGGAGGCACGAAATTCCAGGATACTGTGCCCATAGTAGACAGCGTTGTTGACGCAATGAGTTTTGAACCTACAGCAACAATGATATCCGTTCCCGCACACCTGGTACGCGATGCCGCGTTTGAGGCTATAGACCAGGGCATAAAACTGATATACATTCTCACTGAACACGTCCCTTTCCATGATTCCATGGATATCGTACATGAAGCCAGACAGAGGGGACTTACCGTCATTGGTCCAAACGGACCCGGAGTAACCGTACCTTTTGAATGCAAGATCGGTATCATGCCAAACCAGATATTCAAGCAGGGAGACGTAGCAGTGGCATCAAGAAGCGGCACTCTTACCTATGAGATCGTGGAAGCCATAACAAGAAGCGGCATGGGCGAAAGTGCAGTTATAGGGCTCGGCGGCGATCCGGTAGTTGGAATGACATATATCGACGTCCTGAAACTGTTCGAGGCTGATGATCGAACCAGGAAGATAGTTCTTGTCGGTGAGATTGGGGGCAACAATGAAGAACTTGCAGCTAAATATATTAAGGAACATGTGACGAAAAAAGTGGTTGCATACATAACCGGGAGGAGCGCTCCACCAGGCAAGAGAATGGGTCATGCAGGAGCTATAATAGAGAAAGGTGTCGGAACAGCCGAATCGAAGATAAAAGCGTTCACAGATGCCGGCGTCCAGGTAGCTGAATACCCTGTTGACGTACCGAAACTATTGAAGTGATGAACATGAAAAGAGACATAATTTCAGTGCTTGACATGAAGGATGATCTCGAGGACCTCATAGATCTTTCGATCAGATTGAAGAAACAGAGATACCAGGATTTCCCTTCTGCAAAGAACCGTATCCTCGGCATGATATTCGAGAAACCAAGCACGAGGACGAGAGTATCGCTGGAAACCGCCATGGTTCAACTGGGAGGGCATGCCATATACCTAAATCCCAACGACATGCAGGTGGGAAGAGGAGAGACCGTCGCTGACACAGGCAGGGTCCTTTCAGGCTTTGTAGATGTCATATCGTACAGGGCTTTCAAACACGAGAACGTCGTAGAACTTGCAAAAAATTCTACAGTACCGGTCATAAATGCCCTGGACGATCTGGAACACCCAGTTCAGATAGTCGCGGACTTCATGACCGTAAAGGAGAAGAAGACCAGGGTGAACGGACTCAAGGTAAGTTACGTTGGCGACGGAAACAATGTGGCAAACTCACTTCTGCTTGGCAGCGCTCTTCTCGGATCGGACATATCTATCGGTTGCCCGAAGGGATTCGAACCGAACAAGGAGATTCTGGAGACAGCCAGGAACATTGCAAAGCAGAATTCATGTAAGGTGGAAGTCACTGACGATCCAGTCAAGGCCGTAGAGTCCGCTGACATAATATATACGGACGTGTGGGTTTCGATGGGCGAGGAAAAACAGAGGGAACAGAAAGAGAAGATATTCGGGAAGTACCAGGTAAATTCTGATCTCGTACAGCATGCGAACAGGGACTTCATCTTTTTACACTGCCTCCCGGCACACAGGGGACTTGAAGTTTCCGATGAGGTAATAGGCGGAGTTCACAGCGTAGTATTTGACGAAGCTGAAAACAGGTTACACACCGCGAAGGGGATAATTCTCACACTTATCTCCTAATTTTTTGACAACATCGCGTTCAAAAAAGCAATGAAATGAACATTACATTTCAGGATTTCCCGTCAAATTGAAAATTGCAGTTGTCAGTACAGCTGCAATCGTCTATTTTTCAGTGCTATCCAGTGTACTTATGGTTCGCATCATTTTCATTCACGATATTCCTGAAATAACTAAAGTAGACAAATACCGTGATAAACATGGCAGTCAGGACTCCCCCAATGAGTGTTATCGCGTTTATGTATTCCGTCATCACTGAACTATTCATCAGGGCAAGGGCGTTTACCTGTCCGTTGAAGAAATATGGATATTCCAGCAATCCATAATACATGATTGCGGAATACGTGCCCAGAACCACCATCACTTTCGATATGATCCCGTAATCCTTAAGATACGAAATATAACTGACCAGTAAAATTGTGAGAACCACGATGAAGTATAAAAGGTACTTCAGAAAATTGGCAAATATGTATGGCGTATACAATGAGGTTGCCACAGCGATTAACACAACCGCTGCAAGAAGGAATATGATGGGTAGCATTTTAGACGGCTTTTTCATTTCAAAGAATATCATCGACACAGATACGGTTATAAGCGCTATTCCAACAAAATATAGGAGATTGAAGTAGTTTGCAAACATTATTACAAGATCTATTGTACCGTCCTTCAGATTAATGGGGATGCCGCTAACCGATGATGTCAGCATCGATATCGCAATAAATGCAACAAGCAGCATTGAG
>JAMDDH010000031.1 GCA_023488885.1 Thermoplasmatota archaeon
CATCCCACCCCTGAAGGATGTGGGATTTCCCGCTCACGATGTTAAAGGCTTTTTCCCGCACCTATGTTAGAACAGCCTAATTACTGAGCAACATTGTACCACAAAAATATAACCTGTATATGGTGTATTTTATGCGTGAAATAGATGTCACAGAAGGATAGAGGTGCGCTAATCGCACTGCTGGAAGTTTCCAGAAGTAATTGTCTGGTGATAAACCTAGCATCCTCCCTAGGGGAGGAATCCAACGTAGAGCAGTTGAAAATCGGTGAGAACAACACACTGCACCGGTTTGAAACATCTCAGGATGTTCAGGAAGTTCTTCCGAAGCTTCAGAAGATATCCAACAATGTCATGAGAGTTGGAAAGACCGGGTTCTGGGCTGAGACACCCAGTTGCTCTACCTGTTCAATACTATCTTCCAGCAATGTTGTGGTACTCTCCTCTAGAAGTCTGGACTCTAAGCGCATTCTATACAGAATCATGGTACAGAATGAATCCCGACTCAATGTTCTTGAAAAGAACCTTGAAAATGCCGGCCTCAAGCCGAGGATCCTGGAAACAGAGTATGAAACTCATTCCCTCCTTACTCAGAGAGAGAAAGAAGTTGTGAAGGTTGCCTATGGCCATGGTTACTTTGAACCTGAAAGGGAGATTTCCATGACTGAAGTGGCGCAAATAATGAAAGTCTCCACTCCTTCCCTCTCTGATGTTCTTAGGAGAGGCACTAAAAAAATGGTAAAGAACTATGTGGAAAACAGGCTCTGAACAATTTCCACATAGCCGATGTTTTTTTCTTATTGCTAATTCTTGATTTTTTTATACAGTTAGGGGTCAGCCGGAAATAAATAGCATAAATAAACCTGGAAGAGGAATTACCTCCTCTTTCTCAGGACTGAGAAGGCCGAAACTATTCCCACGGCCACTACCACTCCACCAATTGCGCCATACAATTCCACTGGTGACAGGGAGAGAGGGGTTGTCTTATGAACCGATACAGGAATGTTGGTCGACGCTATTCCAGCAGTAATGCTCTCCGTGCCATTGGATACGGATATGTACACTGCCAGACCATTTTGCTTATCGACGTAAATGTTTTCGTATCCTGCAGAGGATGAGTTCAAGGACACGTTTATTTCGTCCGTTGTGAACGTCCCCATGGGAGTTGTGACTGTCACATTATTCTTTACTGTAGAACCGTTGAATGATGAGGGTACAGTTCCATTATTCAGCATGCTCAGGTCAGTGTGGTTATAGGCAAAAAAGACTTCGTTCCAGGAGATGTTGTTGTATGAGTCTGTTGTGCTTGTGCCATTGTATGCCTTAGTGAAAATCTCGACCTCCCGGGTATTGTTGTTGACACTGATAATCTTGAAATAGAAATATCCGTGCTCAGTGGAAGATTTGTTACTCTGAGTAAAAGTGTAGTTTGCATAGGATCCCTTGAAGGCCCATACGGGGGGGTGCACACTAACAGCCGTGAATGTTACAGATTCGGTCTTATTTGCACCGTTCACCGTAAAAGAGCCGGAAGACGGAGATGGTGAATAGGTCCTGTCCGTTGTTGTTATGTCGTAGGAATATGTTCCGTTAACCAGCGAGAATGAATAGGATGTTCCCGTGATTGCCCCGGAATCCACGCCATTGCTGAGATTCACATACCATGCCGTGCCGGTTGGAAGGCCGGATTCAGTGAATGTTGAGGTAAATGAATGGGTTGCTGTTGTATTTACGTTGGATGATGTTATTTCCATGGAGACATTTGCGGTTGAATTTATGTAATCGTATTCAACCATTATGCCTGAATGCCTGTCAACATACACTTTAGTATACTTTCCCGGAATGCCAGTATACATCTTTATTTCATCAGTGTGGAAAGTCCCGGCAGGTGTCGTCACTGAAACATTTGTGGTTACATTACTGCCTGGGCCAAATGATGTGCCATTATTCAGTTCAGATAATGTTTGCTGGTCAAACCAGAGGAAAAATTCAGCCCAGGATCCGTTTTGATACTCGATTTGGCTGGTGCTGGAATTATAAAAGAGGATCGAAGCTTTCACTGATTGGTTCGCGTCATTGACTGATAGTATTTTGGCTTGGACGTTGGAATTGATATTGCCTGAGGAATTATAGCCTGTAATTTTGTAGGTTGCATAAGCTCCTGCGAAGGCCCAAACGGGTGGAGAAGTTGGACGTGTAATGAAAAATGTGACGGACACAACACTGGAAGTGCCATTCACAGTTGCCGTACCACTTGATGGATTTGAAGAATAGCCTGAGACTCCGCTGCTTACTGTATACAAATAGGTTCCATTGGGTTCTGTGAAGGACACTGTGCTTGTATTTGACGAGTGCATAGTCCCATTCACCGTTACAGACCAGAATACAGTGGTTAAACCGGTTTCTGTGAAATTAAGGTAATAATATCCCTGTGGCAAGAAAGTGGAAAAATTGACATTGTCCAATAAATGAAAATGTCCTCATTCTATTGCGGTTTGAGCACAGAAGCACCGTATATGATTGACTCAGCTATTCTCGTATCGCACAAAAGTCAGGCACCATGGACATTTGCAAACCCTCTTTTTCTCGGAAGAACCCATAACCAAGGATAGGGAGGATGTCATCCCCGAATTGTATCGCAAGGGGCGATCTGGCATGAGGTTTCTTCGAAAACACGATTTCGAGCATACATGATATATACATATACTCTAGGTATACGTACAATGACAGGACCAGTCACTTTATCAGTGCTGCTTACGAATCGCCCTTTAGAGAGAAAAGAAAGTATATGTAATTCTCAGACATGGTGCTTAAATTGAATGAAGCATCCAAACGAAAAGGTAATTTTTTTAAGTATGCAGGTGCCCTCAAGTCAGACGCAACCAACTTGGAAGAGTTCAAGAAAAATATTGAAGCGGATAGGGCAAGAAACACTGAAGGCATATCAACTACCCACGACTAAAGAGTGTAGGCTCCCGTGTGATGAGAATCGTGAAAACTTAAGTATTGAAACTGGTTCGATGGATTGGAATCCGTGATACCGGCAGACAATATTTCCATAAGGCCGTACTCAGAAAGAGATAAATGGGTATTGGAAAAGATACTCAGTGATCCGACCCAGATGGTGTATCTCAACGGACCCGAAAGTCCGGAAAAACTGTCAAAACGTCACGAGGAGTACCTCGCAATGTCAGCGGATCCGCATTCCGGGTGCATGTATACTATTACCGCAGGGTCTGACGCCAATCCTGTCGGTAATGTTGGATACTGGGAGGCGGAATGGAACGGCCAGAAAGGTTGGGAAACGGGTTGGTTTGTGTTGCCTCAATTCCAGGGGAAAGGGATTGCGAATTCCGCTATGAGGCTGTTAATAAACCATTTAGCTTTGTTCGGTCCGAGATTTCTCTTCGCATTTCCTTCTGTAAATAACTTGCCATCCAATGCAATATGCAAAAAGCTCGGTTTCTCGCTAATCGAAGAAACAGAATTAGAGTATCCGTCAAAGAGTGGGCTTAAGTTACACAGCAATGTGTGGCGCCTTGAATTATAGCAGAACAGGTGTCATCAGAGTTGATCCACTTTTATAAAATATCGTCTATCCTGCAGTTCCACTTCTCATGCCTGTGTCCTGAAGTTATGCTCTACGAGAGTATATGGCAAGTACGGAACAATCAGGTCAACAGAAAGAAGATGGGTAGGGAGTCACTTGTTTATCTAAACGGATACGGTTTCGGTTTCTGGCATTATTCCTCACTTTTTGTTTGAGGTTGCTTTCGATTATAGATCCCTGCTTCAAATCCGCACGCAATATTCAACCTGTTCCAACAATTGATCACGTTTATGCACATTATGAGATTCACGTACTCCTCCTGAGAGAAGAGTTCCATAGCTTTCTGATAAAGGCCATCGGGTACCCCGTTCTGTGAAATCCTGGTAACGTATTCTGTGAGTTCCAGCGCCATCTTCTCCTTCTGTGTGAAGAACGGGGATTCTTTCCACACTGACACGGTGAAGATCTTTCTCTCTCCTATGCCAATTGCCAACACGTCCTGTGTATGCATATCAAGGCAGAAAGCACAACCGTTTATCTGGGAAGCCCTTATCTTTATCAACTCCATCGTTTGTTTGTCGATTCCCGTTCCGTCAACGTACTTCTGCATCATGAACATCGTCTCATACGCCGTTGGCACAACTTTCCGATAATTGAATCTGACCATATTGCTGGAAAGGAAGCACGGTTAAAAGGGCTTTCTCAAATTACGTTGAAGGATAGGAAGGGCGTTGTGCAATTAATTAAGTAGTTAGCGCCCCTAAGGTACTACATCTTGTTATAAGTGACCGTAGTAAGCTTTAACTATCTACGTATAATTACATCAATATGGAGACAACTATCCAAATTAAAAAGGATCTTAAGGAAAGGCTCAATGCTTTAAGACTATACCCGAACGAATCTTACGATTCAGTCATAAGAAGACTTTCCGAACTGGCAGAGGATGAGGAACCTCTTTCTAAAGATACAATAGAGAGGATAGAAATGTCCCTGAAGGACATTAAAGAGGGTAGGGTATATACAACCGATGAAGTGAGGAAGAGGCTAAAAATTGCCTGATTACGCGGTAAAATGGACAGAAACATCTGCCAGGCTCTTGGAGAAAATGGAAAGTGTTGACGCCGAAAGAATCCTGGAAAAGATGAAGCTTGTCAGCAAGAATCCGTTTCATTATGTTAAACGTCTCAAGGGAGTCCCACTTTACAGCTTAAGAACTGGAAAGTACAGGGTAATCATGAGTATAGAAAGAGAGAATCTTGTGATCCTTGTGGTTGATGTGGGAAACAGAAAGAATGTTTACGATGAGTTGTAGAAGAAAATCAGGCACATTGTAATTATGATGGTACTCTCCATAATTCATACATCTTGATTTGGCACCACCTAATCCGATGCTTATAGCTCAACAATTCATCTTTCACTCTTGTTCTCTTTTCAGTCGCCTTTGAAGATATCCTGAGGATTCCAATGAAGATAGAGAAACCACCGGCACACGGACATCATCAAGTTCGAGGCTCACAATACTTACCGAGGTCGGGTTCTGAATTTGAGTCCATTTCCCATCCCTGAAAGACTGAAGGTCGCCCATGACTTCCACCTTTACTGAATCTATTGAAAAGACCCCGAAGTGGGAGCGCCATTGATTAGTTTCCCCATAACGCACTTCACGTACCAAGAATTCTCGTAGCATACTTTCTATCCTGTATGCGTTATGAGCGTCAGAGAGTATGTCAATATCGTGTGGAGTTACACTGATGCCCTGCAATGCCAGGGCACAGCTCCCGTCAACTGCCCAAGAAACATCATCTTGCAAAAGGCGTGTAACCTTGATCAGGGTTTCTTTGATTTTGCCGGGAAGCACAAGCCACTAACTCAGTTTGGCAATATGTAGCTTACGATTTACGCTTCTGGCCGTATACAAATTATGCTTGCCACTTTCGATTGGTGCACCTACTCAGACAGAGGTCAAATTTTATGAAATGCATGATTGCATCGGAATCTCTTTCATGATCAAGTGGAATTAATGCTAATTACAACATAATTTACATAAATGTTTATGATATTATATGAAATAATCAATGAGTGTCATTCTATTGGATAGTGAAATCATGAGCGTTCGCCTGAGAAAGGGAACTTAAGCCATGTTGAAGCGTCTGGGAATAGACGCGTCTGAGGAAACAAGGAATTATCTGGAGAACCTGGCCTGGGAGAAGAATGTGAAGACTACCCTTGATAGATTGGAATCTATCGTCCGTGATCACTCTATTCCATCGCCTGCAGGATTTGCAGTGAAATCAATACGTGAGGACAGGGATGAAAATCATTGATTCCTCAACTATAGTAAAGTACTTCAGTGCAGAGCCGGGCTGGGGAAAAATAAGGCCATTTCTTAGCCTACCGGTCACGATTGAGTTATCAATAAAAGAACTCGGCAGTGCCCTATGGAAGAAAGTGAACAAAAAAGAATTTGAAATGGATAGCGCCTTGGAAATTTTGCTTGAGTTTCAGCGTATAGCTAAATTCTATGGCCAGAAGAAAGACATAAAGAGAGCTTTTGAAATTGCAGTCAGCCATCATATCACGATCTATGATTCTCTTTTCATTGCAGCTGCTTTGGCTGAAAACTTTGAGTTGGTGACTTCGGATTCCAGGCAGGGCAAGATTGCCTCTGAGAGTGGCGTGATAATGACAATTATATGATCAACATTTGTAAGACTGGAAGATGTGACTGGAGCCAGGTATTCAGTGGACAGGTGGGCATTTGATTATTCTTTGATCGCATAATGTACTTTCCAAATTCATTTGCTGCTCCCCAAATCCATTCAATTAGACTTCGCAGGTTACTTCAATTTTAATCCTGTCAGGATCTTCAAAAAATAGTGCATAATTGTCGTTCCCTCCAGCATGAGGGTATCTGTCAGAATAAAGTTCATTTAGCCCGTAATTTTTGATCAAATCACGAAAACCGTCCACTTCCTCTCTGTTATCAACTAGAAAGGCCAAGTGGTTAAGGCCTGTGCCTGATCTATGGTATTTCAATTTAAGATACTGTTCATGAGTTTGTACGAAGACAATGTATGTGCCTTCCTTCATGTAACTGAAACCTCCGCCCCATTCCTGGTAAAGCTCGTAACCTAATTTAATAAGGAAGGGCGACCAAAATTTCCTTGAATCTATAAGATTTGATACATTGATTTCAACATGATTCAACATTCCATTAAACTTCATTTCAGTGTGTGAGGGGTTGTTGATTCAAAAAATTTGGTATCTTTATAGCTCCACCAATACAACAAGAGCTATTTCCAACCGGGACGATGCTGATGGGGGACCATCGGGTCGCTAAGGCGAGAAAACATACCTTTAGTTCAGTAGAGAATCCTAGATGTTCCTAGAAATTAGATTTCCTTCTAGGTTTGCTCGTTATTTCTGAATTCTTTCTGTAATGCACATCTCGGCGAAAATCAGGTGTTTCCAAATCACTTGCAAAGTTAACGGCTTATTTCCGCCATAGTTTAGGATCCAGACCCGTTTCTCGAAACTCTGGCTCTATCCAAGCTCCATGCCAGACAGTGTGCCCAGAAGTGTTCACAAGCTTTTTTCGAGCTCCTGGAGGTTCCCGACAATGTCGTACCCGTGACCGGCAAGGAGGGACACAGCGCCTGTTTCCTGGATAAGTTTCTTGAATTCTCTGTGCACTTTTTCGTTGGGAGGATACGGCGGGTCGTGTGGATTGCACTCAGGCCAGAGCGCCAACTTTCCATCTACAGTGCCTCTGGCGTTGTCCGATACAATAAGATCTTTTTCTTCGGTGAGGAGCGCGAAATCCTCAAAATCCTTGAATATTTTCATTCCAAGCACTTTGCCTGCGCTGTATTTCTCAAATTCACTAAGCACCTTAACAGCGACGAGTTCCCCGGGCTCTATGGCTTCAGCGTTCTGTTCTGGCACATAGATTTTAGCCCCCGTTTCAAATGCAATGTATTTACTTCCCCTTGTATGATTCTGCGTGGTTAGGATGATTGCAACCTGCCCACCGATTCTCCTCAGTGCCTCTATCAATCCGGGAACGTGAGGTGGATCAATCAGTATGCAAGCCGTATCCTTCAAAATCTGGTGACCTACAAGCATCACGTTGCCTTCCGGCCATGGTGTCTCCCACCTGAAAACGTTATTCCTAATGGGGGTGAACATCACGCAGTCCATTGCCTTAGACTTATAAACGTTATTCAAGGAGTTGCAGTGCTGCCATAAAACAGCCAAAGCGCGAGATGCCTACCATTCTTGCATCGAATAATGAGATGTAATTGAGTTCAAGCCACTTTGGTTGAGTTGAAAGGGATGATATAACGTCCCTTTAGGGTTAATATCGTGTTAAATAAATGATTAAAATGCGGAGGATGGGATTCGAACCCACGGACCCCTACGGGAATGGACCCTAAATCCATCGCCTTTAACCTAGCTCGACAACCTCCGCAAGGTAATGCGGAATTATCCAACAATATATGAATTGTGCTTTATTTTCTTTTAATACGAGCCTAAAAGAGAACAACAATCTATCCGTAAACCAGGTAAACATATATAGGATCATTGCAACCCGAATTCCCACCTCTCAGTTGGTCACATCGTCTTTACCGACTTTCCTTTTTCCAACCTACTTAGTATTGGGAGGAGGAAACTGAGGCAATCATCTATCCACGTCCTTGTCGTCCTCTGAGTAATCGACCAGCTTTGAGTAAAGTATGAGATATGGCTCGAGTGCGCGCATGACTTTTCCCTGTGCTTTGTGAAGATGCTCCTCAAAAGTTGTTCTAGGAACCGACTTTCTTCTTGAGATTTCGCCGACGCTTATTTTCCTTGGTACCTGAAAATAACCGCTCCTCAAAGCATCAGAAAGCGCAGCATACTGCTTGACACTGAGCTCTGCAAAAAGATCGCCAAGTGAAATTGTGAAAAAGTCCCTAACATTCCGATTCCCTATCTTCTTCTTTTTCACGATCTTGACTTCCCCAATCTCCTCAAGCCTTGCCACTAGTTCTTGAAGCCTTTGCTCATCAAACGAAATTAATCTTCTTCTTTCAAGTCCGTTGAAGTAAGCGATTGGCTCAAGAGGCATGCAGTAAAATTCTTCAATGATGGAGGTTAATGACTTAACCGGCCTCTGCAAAAGAAGGCGATTACAAGGGCATAACGAGTCTTCCGAAAGGATGACCCTGCCCCCATCCTTGTCCAGTGCAGTATTACAATTCCCACCGACAGATTTTGCCATTTCACAAATTCTGTCCATACCGGCTTTCAGGTCTCTCCCATGGATCTCAAACACATCTACGCGACGACTGCACCAGTGCCACATCTTCAACTCCGGGAATTCCTTTGAAAGTTCATTGAATGAGCAACCTTTATGATCTATGTCGATAACCAGCTCTTCCATCCAAAATACATCCCGTGTAGAGAATTAAACATAATGCCGTCAATTGACGGCTAAAAGAGGATTAGCTCATTGACACTGAAAGCTGCATGGAAATAGGCTTGACAGATTTCCTGAAAATTTCAATAACCCCGATTCTCATATTCCTTGTCAGCAAGGCTGAAGAAAGATATGGGCAGAAAGTCAGTGGAATGCTTGTTGGTTTGCCTCTCACTACTGCCCCCGTAGTTTTGATCCTCTATATGGAGTACGGACTACTCTTTACATGGAACGTTCTCACTGGAGTTATTTTGTCAGTGACGTCTAGCATCGTTTTCTGCGTGTCTTACTTCGTTTTAGCCAGAATGATGAGTTGGAAATTAACACTGGCTGCTTCATTGCTGCTTTTCTCCTTAACTGCGAGTATATTTGAAAAGATTTCACTTTCATTTGTCGTTGATTCCCTGATAGCCACAGGTTTCCTGGTGGCTTCCCTATTCCTTAGAACGGATACAAATCCTGAAATAAACGCATCAAAATTCAAGGGCGATACAGCATACCGTGTGGTTACAGCGACTTTGATAGTGTTGCTCATAACTACGTACGCTAATGATGTGGGCTCTGTCCTCAGTGGAATAGTGTCTAATTCCCCTGTCTTCATCTCAACTTTTGCAGTATTCAACCATCGAAAAGGTGGATTTCTCGCAGCAAGAAGCTTCATTCAAGGAACGATAAGGGGAACAATCGCGTACTTTGCCTTTTTCGTCCTGCTCTATGTTACCATTTTTAAACTTACAATATGGGAGTCATTTGCACTATCTGTGGCTGCCTCATTGGTGATTAGCGAATTAACCTATCTCCTGACATCCAGCAGGAAACCATTTCCCTCCTATGAGTCACCATAAGCTGAGGGAAATAACTATCTGGGCCTACATATCTTTATGGATCGTGACTTGAATGCAGCCATCAACGTCTGCAGACTGCGCATAATAAAAGTGGAGAGGGGCACTCCCGAGGTTACGGATGTGGAGAACGGGGCACTACCTACTAGGGCAACTCTGGTCGCAGAGGCAGGAAACTTAAGGCTTTAGTCATGGTAGGATGTCACTTTAATATCGGGCGAATCAATAAATTCCAAAAACTATCTTTATGGCGTCCAAGATTTTTTGAAATTCCACATCCGCCACTTTTCCTATGTTTCTAATTAGCCTCATCTGAGATACTGATCTCAATTGGAATAAATCTACAACTGATCTTTTGGATAAGTTGCTCAGCCCGTCCGGAGGCAATTCCACCATCCAGGGTACCGAATCGTAACGAGGTTTGTAATCAGTTATGGGCGCGATAACCTTCAAAGGCAAAATACCAATTTCGTTGCTGCTTATGATCACACACGGCCTAGTTTTTGTAATCTCTGCTCCAACAGTTGGTGAGAGATTCACTAACCAGATTTCTCCTTGATCCAACTTTCTCCCTCAATCCACAAAGTCCTGAGAATCCAGAGAGTTAAGAGAAGTCAGATCATCGTCTGACTCATAGTATTTCTTCAGTCTCCTCGCTTGCTCAATGATTTCTTTTTTCTTGTCGTTAATGGCTTTCTCCCTAACAGCCTCAGCTAGAAACTCAGACTTATTCTTCTTTGTCTTGAGAATTTCAGATACGTCTTCAGGCAGAGTTACATTGAGTCTTTGAGTTGACACGCATTATAATGTGTATTGGATATACATACCTTTTGGTGTTTATAAAATTTGATGAACTATCTTTGCAGGGAAACTTAAAATCGCTGTTTGAGAGAAATATGCCTTATAATGTTTGAAGGCAAATTTGTGTTGGAAATTCATGGTGGTTTATCCGAATGGAAATTTTGATTGAACATAAACCTGCCAGGTCTATAGAATGAATATCGACAAGGTACAACGTTTGTTATTGATCTTATGAATGAACCTCAATTTAGAGATTCAACTCCATCTCAATGAACTCATTTTTTCCCACGTCATTTTCAAGCAAAACTTTTTTAACGCTTTTAAATCCCGCCCTCTCATAGACAATCTTAGCTCGCTCATTGGAAGAAAGAACCTGCAACCTTATAATTTCAGGCACAAACGATAGACGTATGAATTCAATTCCAGTCTTAACAAAGGATAACCCCAAACCCCTTCCGGTTAAATCTGGCCTCATTCCCAATCCCATTTCTATGCAGTCCTCTTTGTGGGTGAATTCGTAGAATCCTACCAGATCACCAGAATTG
>JAMDDH010000052.1 GCA_023488885.1 Thermoplasmatota archaeon
GCCGTAAAGCTCAACTGCAATATCCGATCGCCTGTATGAAGCTACCAGGATACGCATCTTTATCTTCATTAATTTGAATATTGCTTTCAGTTTTTAATCTCTTTGCATACGGACTCAATTTGATATTGTGACGTAAGAAAACAGAGGTTACTGACAAAATAGGATGGTTGCGCTGACCGACCACAGGGACAATATTATTTTGAGTGAAGTTCTCCTGTAATCCTTTACCATCTGCAGATTTGTAAATGTCAGGTAGCTATACTGTATGAGGTTATGCACGACTATCTTGAGGATCTCCTGTACCGTAGTCGGAGTAATGCCATAATGCGTCTAGATGAGATTCCGGGAAATACTAATATATCGCCACCAGGTATCTTGAGTATGTCATCTGATACAGAGAAAGACAAGCTCTTGGAAGATGTATTGAAATCAAGAGGTTTTGTGGAATCGTTTCACAGGATGCTTGCGGAATATAGGCCAGAATTACTTGTGAAATGGACCTCAGTGTGGAAGGAGGTATTTCAAGAGCAAACTCTGGACAAGAAAACAGCATCTCTCATTAGACTGGCCGTTGTCGCATCTCAAAGAAATAAGACCGCTGTCGCGCACTCCCTAGATCAAGCCATAGATGCTGGAGCCAGTATGAACGAGATCATCGATTCTCTTAGTATAGCCTTTGTTTTTACTGGTGTACTCACACTGGTAGATTCTCTGTCTGTGGTCGAGGAAATGGAAAGAGGAAAAAAACGTTCTGAGCAATTATAATGCAGTGGTAATTCAAAATGCTATTGGGGTCGACAGGGACATGTAATGGCATCACTCACCATTTTCCAACGTAATGAGGATGTGCCTGCTGACAAAGGAATATATATTTCCATCGAGTACACTCAGCATGGAGCAATATTGGAAGTTCACAATAGCTTCCTTAGTTGGAGTGGCCTTATTTGCTTTCGATTTTGAGCTTTTCCTGGTGAGCATACCTGGCTTGATATCTCTGTTTGGGTTGACTTTGCCTGAAATTACGCTCATTGTCGACATTTCCTTTGCAGTTTCGGCGATCGCAGCATTTACCGTAGGTTGGCTGTCTGATAGGTACGGCCGAAAGCTCATGTTCATGATCACAATCCTTGTGTATTCAATTGGTTCTTTCTTTACTGGGCTATCAACGACGGTAATGTCTTTCATCTATTCGAGAGGATTTACATCAATAGGGATGGGCCCAGATGAACCGCTTGGATTTACACTCACTGCTGAAACTGCCCCTCCAGAGAAGAGAGGATTCCAGATGATGATCGTTTCACTGGGTTTTCCCATAGGTCAGGCGGTTGGTTCAGCAGTGGTGTATTTATTCACACTTGAATCAATATACTTACCCTATGTGTTCTTCATAGGAGTTCTGCCAGCATTATTCTTATTGTACTTGAGAAAAAGTCTGCCTGAGACGGAAAGATTCGAGGACTTGAAAAAAGCAAAGGCAATAATTTCTCAGGGAAAGAGTGCTTCCACGAAGTATGATGCAGATGTTGCTAAGTCTCTTAAAGATCCATATCTCCAAATGTTTGACACTGATCTGAGGCGCAAAAGTATTCTTATGGCAATATACACCCTAATAGTCGCTGGAAGTGTGGCTGTATCTCTAATCGCCCTGCCTCTTTACTACATCTATGTGAAAAATCTGACTTTTGTCAGCACACTTCTATTTGAATTCATCTCGTTCGGTCTTGCTGCACTTGGTTATGTTGTAGTCGCAATGATTGGCAATAAGATAGGAAGAAGAAACATAATTTTAATAGGTCTTCTTTTGACGGCAGTCTCACTGATCGGTATTATTGTATCCACCACTCCGGGACAAGTCCTGGTTTTCAACATACTGTTCATTTTCTTCCTTTTTTCACAGTGGGCAGCTTGGCCATTCTATCTCAATGAAATGTTTCCAACAAGAGTAAGGGCTACTGCTAGCAATTTTGGCTATGCTTTTCAGTGGATCGGGAATATTATTCTTCCTACTGCAATTTTGACACTTGTTTCAGTGGATTCTTGGGGTTGGACACAGGCAATTGTCGCGGTTGTTTTGATACCAATAATCTTCTGTATCCTTGTAGTCGGATTGTTGCCTGTAGATCATCCAATGGAAACTTTGGAAGCAAATGCAATATAAATCCAACCACATTTTTTTAGATCTGAAGTCTCTTTTAACCATTTTTTTAACTCTCTAAAAAGGGTATTAAGTTAGAATGGGAATAACCTCATTGAATGGATTTACTGACGCGTTTGAACAAAAAACCGATCCTGATCGCCCCAGGTGTGTTTGATGCGCTTACTGCTTTGCTTGCCGAAAGAGCAGGATTCGAGGCACTCTACCTGAGCGGAGCCAGTATTTCATACAGTTCACTTGGCCTCCCGGACCGCGCTTACACCGGGCTGGAAAATGTAGTCCACGCCCTTGGAAAAATAAGACAGAGAACATCGTTACCGATTATATGTGACGCTGACAATGGATATGGCAATGAAGAAAACGTCAACTTCACGGTCAGGATTCTTGAGCAGAATGGGGCTGCAGCTATCCAACTTGAGGATCAGGTTAGCCCGAAACGATGTGGGCATCTGTCGGGAAAAGAAGTTGTTGAACCAAATGAAATGGTTCTCAAAATTAAAGCGGCGATTTCAGCAAGAAAAAATGCCCTGATAATTGCCAGGACTGATGCACTTGCTATAGAAGGGGTGGACAGCGCCATAGAACGCGCTATGTTATATACGGACGCTGGTGCAGACATGATATTTATAGAATCCCCACGCAACATTGAGGAAGTCAAAAGAATTGGTTCCGAGATTAAAACCTTGAAGATGTTGAATATTGTGGAAGGTGGGAAAACACCACTTATATCCGCGGCAAAGGCAGAAGGCATGGGGTACAATCTTGTGATTTATCCTGGTTCAGCAATAAGAATTATCAGTAAATCGGTATACGAAGTCTTTGCTGAATTGAAAAGTCAAGGTACTACAGAGGGTCTTTTGGATAGAATGTTCAACTTCAATGAACTCCAGAAAATTCTCGAAACATAAATCGTTTAATCCTCAGTTTTGGGAAGAAACAAATGTTCTTCCAAAAGTAGTGGAGGATTATCAAAGGGGTCTTTTTAGAAATTCCCCTTTAAATCCATCGTAAACTTCCCCCTCATTATACACTACGTTTCCTCTCAGTATAGTTGTCCTAGGCCAACCTTTCAGGTTAATATTCTCAAATGGGGTGAAGTCCTGGGCCGAGTGTAAGTCAGAACTCTTGACTCTCTTCTCTTTTTTCATGTCGATAATCGCAATGTCCGCATCATAACCGATCATCAAATTCCCTTTTCGGCCACTGACAGCATGAAATTTTGCAGGATTGAAGGTCAGCATTGTAATCAATTTTTCAAGCGGAACATCTCTCTTGAAGAATCCCTCGGAGAGAACTCCCGGAACCATAAGCTCTGTTGCTCCGTATCCATTTTCGGCAGACCATAATTCAGTTCCTTTTTGTTCCTTTGTAAGACATGCATGATCGGAAGCTATTGTATCAACAAATCCTTCCCTGAGTGCTTTCCACAACGCCTCCTTATCATCGTTGCTTCGTATCGGGGGGTTCACTTTGCCGACAATGCCGTTGATACTGTCGTTGGTCAGTGAAAGATGAGATGCTGTTACCTCGGCCATTAAATCTATGTCGGCGTTCTGCTTTTTTATTTCAGCAATGGTTTCGATTGCCAATCTGCTGCTCACGTGTAGGATATTAATTGGACAGCCAAGAAGTTGAGCCATTGTTGCAGCTTCTCTTATGGCTACTTTCTCCGACTCCGGGGGGCGCGCCATACTATACGCTTGCATGGCATTTACTTTTCCATCCGAATATTCTTTTCTAGCCTGTTCCATGAATATTCTTATAAGTTCATATTCCTCAGCATGAATACTCAATCTTGCACCTTTTTCTTTTTTCTGCTGTACTGCTTTCATTATGCTCCACAGATGACCGAGATCGTACTTGTCGTCGGAAAGAAGATATTCTTTTTCGACAGAAGCTCCAGGAATCTCACTCTTTAGATTGAGTCCCTTATAAAACATGTAGAACTTGAAAGTTGTAACCCCGTATTTATCGACCAGCTCATCAATCTCATTAACATGTTTTTTCTTTATGGGGGCAAGATTATAACCATAATCTACCTTGAAGCTATTCTTTGACTGCTCAAGCACTTTCGGAAAGAGTTGAGAATAATCCTCAGAGGAGTTTAAGTAATTTTTTCCGGATCGGAAGTAACTTAGAACTGTGGTGACACCTCCGGATGCCGCACTGCTCGACTCAGACTTTGCATCTTGTGCCAGCGGGCGATATATTCCTGCATGGAAATGGGAATCCACAATTCCAGGCGTTACGATGCAATCTTTTGCGTTAATTATGCTTTCTGCCTTTTCTTCAATGTTCTTAGCAATTATCTTGATTTTACCAGATTCAACACCAATTTCAGCATCTATTACGCCAACATGTGGCAATACGACTTTTCCGCTTTTCACGACAAGGTCGAGCATATCCCAAAAATTTTCAACCATACTTAATAATATCGATTAATCCTATGGCGATTAAATGTGGTTATAACTGTAATTATAATGTTGCAGAACATCTTATCCAGAATACCTTGTATTGTGACATTTTTTGTCTGTGAGCCACATTTATCACATGCATGAGACAATTTAACCCAACACACCTCGGTCAATAAGAATGGTAAGAAATTATTATTCTTCTAACCTCATATAAGCAACAGACTGACCGGGAAAACTTAAATATCTCGTTAACCATAGAATATATGTGGGAAATTTTTTACCCATAGGTCTTCTGTGGAGGAAGTTAAATTTTGAGTGAAATTTTAAACATTGTCAATGAACATAATAAATATCGCTCCAGAACATTGAATCTTCAGGCATCAGAGAACGTATTGAGTCCTGATGCCAGAGAAGCCCTGTCTTCTGACATGGCATCTCGATATTCCCTTCTTATGAACGGCGAGGATTCATACGGAGGCACCAGATTTACGCTTGAACTGGTTGATCTTACGGAAAAACTTGCCGCCAGAGTATTCCGATCGAAGTTTGCCGAGGTACGTCCGACTGGAGGTCACATAGCATCGCAGACAGTTATCCTCTCAACGATGAAAAAGAAGGAGAACATGCTCTCCATTCAGGAGAAGTTTGGGGGATATACCGGATATCAGAAAGAATATCTTCCAAAGATGTTTGGCATCCAGAACTATGATATTCCTTTCAACCCATCAACTCAGGAGATTATCCTTGATAATCTGGAAAAAGTTGTAAAGTCATCGAAACCCTCCCTCATGATTCTGGGGCAGTCCATATTTGTGAGGCACTACGACCTGAAACCTGTCAGGGAGATATGTGACAGACATGGTTGCGTTCTTGCATACGACGGTTCACATGTAATGGGACTGATTGGCGGGAATGCATTTCAGAAAGATGTCCTTCAATATTGTGACATTTTATTCGGATCAACGCACAAAACTTTCTTCGGTCCGCAAGGAGGCGTGATATTGAGCAATGATGAAGATATAATGGAGAGAGTGAGAAGGAACCTGACCTGGAGAACCATGGATAATTACCATCCTTCAAGACTGGCAGCACTTGGAGTTGCTATGGAGGAGATGCTGAAGTATGGTGAAACTTACGCCAGATCAGTAACGGAAAATTCAAAGAATCTCGCGATGGAGCTTTCCAAAAACGGTATTAAACCGGAATATGAACCATGGTATTCCGAGACGCATCAGGTAATAATTTCAGAAACCACCATGAAAAAGTTAGGTCTAGACCTCGTTGGATTCAGCAAAATACTGGAGAAAAACGGTATCATAGTTGACAGGGAAGGGAGAATCGGGACTGCAGAAATATCCAGAATGGGGTACAGCAAAATGGACATCATAGCGGAGCTCATTTCAAGAGCCGTAAAAGGAGAAGACGTTTCCAGAGAGGTTGAAGAACTTACTGGAAATCTGAAAATATCATATTGGGGTGAATAAGTTGAAAGTAAAAGATATAATGACCGTAAAAGGACTGGTAACTGTTTCCTCCACGTCAAAAGTGGCGGATGCCCTTGCGAAGATGAAGGAAACCGGAATTCATCAGGTGCCTGTACTGGCAGGAAAGAGATATGCAGGAATGCTGAGTTACCGGGATGTACTCAGGAGGAGAAGCATTCAGACAAACGCCCGGACAGACAGATTCATGGTTAAGACGACCAAGCTCAGTTCGGAATCTGATATACTGCCTGCGATCAAGCTGTTCAAGGACAGCGGGCTTCCTGCTCTGCCTGTTGTCGATCAGGGAAAACTTTCCGGAATTCTTTCAAGAACTGATATCCTGAAAAACATTGAAAAGATAGTGAAGCCCAACGGAATAAAATGCCTTGACATTATGTCAGATGATCCGGTTGTTGCAATGGATAATGAAAGCGTGGATCAGGCTCTAGAAAAAATCAGGGCCCTTGACGAGGACGAAATTCCGGTAGTTAACGGCGATAATAAGATCGTAGGGATACTTAGCGTAGGACAGTTATCGTCCAGTACGCTTTTCAATGAAAGCAAAAGGGACGGGAAAGCAAACTACCCAGGTGGCGCAGAGAAACCACAGATCAAAAGCGGATCAGTGACCATTGAACCTGTCAGGGTATTTCTTGATACTTCCATTGAGGAATGCGCGAAGCTCATGATTGATAGCCGGCTGCACACACTGCCCGTTGTCGACGGCGGAGACAAAGTAATCGGTGTCGTTGGGGTTACCGACATTATCAATACCATTGACACGGGCGGAAACAGGGGAGGAATACTGATACAGGTTTCCGGCCTGGGGCCATGGGATGAAGATCTCTATGACATGATCTATTTCAATGCGGATAAGTTCATCTCGCGGCTTCAAAAGGTTGCGGGCACACGAAGCGGAAACTTCACGGTACACGTGACAAAGTACGAGTCAGGCGGGAGGATCAAATACTCACTGCGGACAAAATTCTTTGGAGGTACCGTTAACATGTCAGTGAGCGATCACGACTGGAACTTTGGTAAATGCATCTCAAGAATAATGGAGACCTATGAAAACAGGCTGAAGAAGAGGAGAGAGAAATAGGCATGAGTGATGACCTGATTCACAAGATACTGGATTATGCCTCCGCCAGGTCCAAATACGCTGAAGCCAGATACATGGAACTAAGCGTTAACGAACTTTCCTACAGAAATGGAAAATTCGAGGGAGCAACTTTCGGTTCAGAACGGGGGTATGCAGTAAGAGTCCTGAACAACTCTATTAGCATGGCTTACTCGGATTCTGAAGAGTGGCCTGTAATCAAAGCTTCCATTGACAAGGCAATTGACAGATCCAGCTTCCCGGGAAAAGGAACCATTTTCACCGGAAAACCTATAAAAGATACCTGGAAGGTTGATGCGAAGAAGAAGATAGAGGATTTTTCCATAGAGGATAAAGTCTCACTCCTGAAAGACTATGATTCGGTGATGGATGCTGAAGGAGCATCTGTACGCATGAATGTTGTGACGGACAAGAAGATAAACCAGGTTTACGTTAATTCCATTGGAAGCGACATACGCGGCGAGATATCCAGGGTTTTTTATTTTTATCTGGTCGGCGTAGTTGAAGGAGGGGAATTTGAACAGTCCATGGAGCAGTTCGGGTCTTCCGCCGGGTATGAATACATTGACACCCTGAATCTTGGGGAGAGGATCAGGAACGACGTCAAGGATTTACACGAATCGCTTTCAGCCCCCAGAGTTAATCCGGGCAATTTCGACATAATAGTTGGGCCTGAGATTTCAGGGATAGTTGCGCACGAATCCTGCGGTCATCCGACTGAGTATGACAGGATAGTGGGGAGGGAAGGGGCACAGGCTGGAGAATCCTTCCTTACTGGAAAGAAATTCCCTTACAGAATAGGTTCAGAGGCAGTGAGCGTTATTGACGACCCTTCGTTTGAAGGCAGTTTTGGTTACTACAGGTATGATGATGAAGGTGTGAAATCCAGAAAAAGGTACCTTTATAAGAACGGGATGACGAACGAATTCATCCTGAACCGGGAAAGCGCTTCCATGCTCGGAGTTGAATCCAATGCCGGAGGCAGGTCAGCTTCCTGGGATCTTGAACCACTGGCAAGGATGAGTACCACGTACATTGAGCCGGGTAAATACAAATTTGACGAGTTGTTTGACGGCATAAGGAAAGGAATATACATCAAGTCGTTCACAGAGTGGAACATAGATGATGTAAGATTTAACGAGAAATACGTGGGCAAGGAGGCATACCTCATAACGAACGGAGATATTTCAGGGAGAGTGAGAAAACCTGTAATCGAAACCAATACGATAAAATTCTACAGTTCCGTTGATGCCGTTGCAAATGATCTGGAGTTCAGCGCAGGAATGTGCGGAAAAGGAGATCCGGAGCAGGGAGTGGACGTATGGATGGGCGGTCCGCACATGAGGCTCAGGGAGGTGTATATACAGTGACACAGTTTGATCTTGAGGGAATTTTCAGGAAACTTGAATCCAGGGGATTTGAGCAGATTGCCCTCGAGAGTTCAGAAAGCACCATGGAACAGTTACGTTTTTCCCATAATACGAAAGATCTTTACAACATCTGGAGGGAGAAAGACCTCGGCATATTTGCTTCCGTTGGAGATAAATCAGCGTCAACGGTGGTGAAGGATGAATCCAGAATTGACGAAAGCATTGACAAACTCTGGTCTGTCTGCCATAAGATACCGGGCAACCAATCGTTTAGTGGCTTGAATCCGAATAAGCAGAAATTCGGGAACCAATTCAAAGGGAAATGGAAGGAGTATGATCTTCAGGACCTTAGCCTGGCACTCATTAATGGTTCCCTCAGCAACGGCGCAGAGAGAACTGCCGGAGTGATTTACAATCGGTATCATGTGGTATCCATAAAAACCAACTACAACCAGTGTACCTTCGAGACTGGTGGCGTCGAAGCCGTTATAAGGTCATTCAAGGGAGAGACAACGGGACAGGAAGGGAGGCACTTCGGCCTTGCCTGCGATCTTGATGCCTCAACTCTTGAGGCCATGGGAAGGGATTCTGCGCTTCCCTTGACTTTACCGGACACAGAGAAGACCATAAATCCGGGAAAATTCAGAGTCATTATGGCTCCTTACGTCATAGGAAACCTCATATCGTACAGTTCCGGCTTTCTTTCATACTACTCTGTGGAAAGTGGACTGAGCTGCTTTTCTGAATCGCTTGGCAAAAAAGTGTCGGATGAGAACTTCACACTTGTCGATGATCCGCTGGATTACGAAGGCACAAATGCGAGAGTCTGCGACGATGAAGGGACTGCAACGAGGAAGAATGTGCTTATCGAGAATGGTATTCTTAAAGGGTTCATGCACTCACACTCAACCGCCAGCAGGGCGAATACCACGTCAACCGGAAATGCCGGGATAATATCCCCAAAGGCGTGGCAGATGAAAATTTTACCCGGAAAAGTGACCTTTGACGAAATGTTGTCCGATCTTGACGAAGGGCTCCTCATAAACAACTGCTGGTACACAAGGTACCAGGATTACAGGAACGGCATCTTTTCAACCGTTCCAAGAGATGGAGTTTTCTATGTAAAGAACGGGGAGATACAGGGATCGGTCAGGGGCATAAGAATAAGCGATTCTATACCGAGCATCCTGAGAAACATAACCGCAGTTTCCAGGGAAGTAAAGAATGTGAAATGGTGGGAGGAAATATCAGCCAGCACGATGCCTTATGTGCTTGTCAACGATGTGAACCTATCAAAGGCTTTCTGAATTCCTTTCCGTAATCTGGAAAGCTGCAGGGCAATTATGTTTCCCTGCTATTTCCAGCACTTAACTTGAATCGTGCTGCAATCTATGTTTAAGATGCAGCGGGCGACCCATTTATTTCAACAACTTCGAAAGTCTCGAATTGATTCCCAGCAGTTCGATCGATTTCTTTATACCAATCTGGAGGTCCTGAGTGGTATAAGTCTGAAGCATCTGCTTCATCTCAGATTCACGTCCAAGACCTATTATCGGGGCAGTTAACTCTATGACTCTCGCAGGAGTGCGTGTACCGACAAATATTTCCCTGAGCTGCCTCACCATTATATCGAAATGGTTGAACAGGAAATCTCTTGAGGTCGGAGAACTGGCGCATGATGAGTAAAATCTCCAGGTATCCTGCCTCTTTATGGTTCCGTCCCTGATCATGTCCATAGCTCCTGAAAGATCAGCTTCATTCGGAATCCATGCCATTGCGGAGATAATCTTGGTCCTGTCCTCATCTGTACTGCATTCCATGAACTTCTCACGGAGGGCCTGGAAATCACTTTTTAATCTTGCAAAGGCATTTGCAACCTGTCCCCTGATGTCAGGATCAAGTGAGAAATAGTCACTGAATCTTGATGCCAGAGCTGTTGCGTGATCCCGGTCAACAAGCGACAGGGTATACGAAAGGGAAGATCTGGCGATTGACACGTTTATCGGTTCGCCAGGAACCTTATCACCTAGTCTTGCCAGATGAGGGACACAGAATTCCGGGATCACCCGTGAAATCAACGAGCTGTCCGGGTTTAACAGATACAGGGACGAGAGCTGCCCTGATATTTCCATGATCACAAGGGGATCTGTTGATTTCCATAGTGGTTTCAATCTGTCAAAGTATGTCTTTAAGTCGTATGTCCCGGACTGCAGGAAGCTGTAGAGATCGTTTGCGATGCCCCATAAGTCAAGGTTTGTCATCCTGTCGAGTTGACCTATCAGCACAGCGAATAATGTATCATCGTAATTTGTTCTGTAGAAACCCGAGAAACTGTCATTTAATTTGATAAATCCATCCAGTTTAATCTGCGTATCCCTGCCGTCCATGAGAACAGATTCCGTTCCGCTTGTGCGTTTCACCGTCAAGGGAATTGACCACATTTCATCTGTTCTGCCTCCTCCCAGGAGGAATTGATTCTGTGAAATTACTACCTCTCCGTCTTGAAACCTGGCCGTTAATACAGGATAGCCCTTTTTCCTTATCCACTCACTCATGATTCTTGACACCGGAAGCCCGGATGCTTCCTGTATTGAGTTCCACAGATAGCTTCCCTTAGCATTTCCATACTGGTATTTTTGCAGATAGTTGCTTATCCCCTTCCTGAAATTTTCCTTTCCAACATACCCCTCAACCATCCTCAATATGCTGGCCCCCTTTCCATAGCTTATTTCGTCAAAGATCTGGGCAATGTCGTCGGGATTCTTCACCTCTGCATCTATCGGGTGCGAATTCCTGAGAGCGTCATTTTTCAAGGCGGCATCGGTTCTCAGCAGTATCATATCGCCCAGTGTATCCCATTCCGGTTTCATCACGGACAGAATCCGATATGACATGAACGTGGCAAAACTCTCGTTCAGCCAGAGATCGTTCCACCATTCCATTGTCACCAGGTTACCGAACCACTGGTGTGCGAGTTCATGTGCAATAACTTCTCCAGTGGACTTGAAAGAGGAGGAACTTGTTGAATCGTCAATGCTTAGGTATATTTCCCTGAAGGTGATTGCACCCCAGTTTTCCATTGCGCCTGCACTGAACTCGGGTACGGAGATCAGGTGAACTTTTGGCAGAACGTAATCGATGCTGAAGTATCCCTCAAAGAGATCAAGCACTCCTGATGCGATTTCCAGCGGAAACTGAGATTTCGTCAGCAAACCTTCAGGAGCGGCCAGAATTATCTCCATGTTCTTTCTCTTTATGGAACGGGTGTCGAACTTCCCGATTCCGAGATAAAGGAGGTAGGTGGACATTTTAGGAGTCCTCCCGAAAGTGGTTATTTTCCTGCCGGCGTTTCTGTTTTCAGAGAATACAGGCATGTTGGAGATTACATCCATATTTTCGTCGGCCTCTACAGATATATCAAAAGTGGCCTTGAAATTGGGATGATCGACACATGGGAACATTCGTCTAGCTCCAGTGCTTTCAAATTGTGTTGTGAATATATTCCCGTTTCTTGATTTAGCAAGGTACAGTCCGGTTAAAAGATGCGGTATGGTTCCGCTGAATTCGATCTCCGCGTAAAAGTCACCGGGTTTAATGCCTTCAGGTATTATGGACTGCTGATCCTGTACAGTTTTGTAGTTTACACCGGAACCGTTAATTTTCACAGAATGTATAGAAAGGTCAACCGAATTCAGGAAAAATTTTCCATCAGAACCGATCACTGCTATCTTCACGATGCCGGTATATGTCAATCTGCTGCTGTCTATGTTTAGAAAAACCCAGTAATTTTCAATCTGCGTCTGAACCACCACTAAGCTCGCTGACTCGATATTCTGAATCAAGCATAAGGGTATGGTTTGCAGGATAGCTAAGAGTTCCTGACAAGCCTCGCATATATTTCCAGAAGTTCTAGGCCCTTGTCGATTCCCTTGGAGTAACTGGGTCTCCTGATTTTCTCCATAAGTTTCCGCATGTTATGCTCTCTTCCTATACCCACGAAGGGGATCAGTGCTTCCAGCATCATACCAGTATACGAGGTACCTTCGAAGATTTCCTCAACCCTTTTTACAGCGTCTTCAGTTTCAAGGAACAGTCTGGATCTCTGTTCCGGATTCATACAGGAATAAAAGTAAACCCAGAGGATATCCTGTTTCTTTATTTTTCCGGATTTCACCATGTCCATGAGACTTGTGAAGTTGTCTTCTCCGCTAAGCCAGGCAAGACCGTAGATGATCCTGAGCCTGTCCTCATCCGAGGTGGATTTTTCCAGTGCAACGCTCAGTTTACCCCGGTCATTGCTGGATCGTGCATATCCTATGGAAATCGCTTGTCTGAGGTCAGGGTCTGCGGTGAAGAAGCTCTCGAACTGAGAACCAATCTCCGCTGCATAATCACTGTCAATAGCGACTAAGTTAGCTGAAATAATTCCCCTGAGGATTGAGGAACTTTCAGGTTCGCCGGTCTTTTTCTGTCCCAGGCTGGCTAACTGTTTCCTGTAGAATTCCACAGCAAACCTGTGAATATCTGCATTTTCAGGAAGCAGAGCCGACAGTGTCATCAACTGGGAACTTATTTCCTGTGCAACGATAAAATTCTGTTCCTCGCTGAATCCGCCGAGACTGCCAAGGTATAAAGGCAAGTTGATAATCCCGGCTTTCAGGAAAGCGAATAAGTCGTTCACGAGCCCCCATTTGTCAAGATATGACATCTTCTGGAGATTCTTCCGTATCACATCCAGTGATTCTTCATCGTACAGCACCCGATAAAAACCGGTCTGGTCGTGGTTGAGTTTAAGAAAATCCGTTGCTTCGATTTCTATTTCTCTTTCATCCATCAGGATGGACCTGTGGCCAGAGGTTGTATCTATGGTAAGAGGAACAGGCCATATGGTGCTGTCTGTTTCACCACTGCTCAGGAACCTCCTCTGAGATATCTTAACTTTCCCACCTGTCCTTCGTACTTCGAGAATCGGATATCCTGTCTGCTTTATCCATGATTCCATAACCCTGGATACAGGCAGATCCGAAACTTCCTCAATTGAAGTCCACAGGTTGGCGCCTCTGGCATTACCGAATTTGTATCTGGACAGATATCTCCTGATTCCGTCGCGAAACCGGTCTTCTCCGACATAACCCTCTATCATTCTGAGGATGCTCCCGCCTTTTCCATAGCTTATTTCATCGAATATCTGGGCGATATCATCAGGGCTTTTTACTTCAGCATCAATTGGATGTGAATTCTTCAGTGCGTCCCCACTCAACGCTCCAGCAGTCTCCCTTAGGAGGAATTTTCCGAACATTTGCCATTCGGGATGCAAAGTGTCAACGACCTTGTGTGCCATGAACGTGGCAAAACTCTCGTTCAGCCAGAGATCATTCCACCATTCCATTGTCACCAGGTTGCCGAACCACTGGTGTGCGAGCTCATGAGCTATGATCTCTGCCACAGTCTGCTTCGTGTTGGTTCCGGTGTTTTCGTTCACCATCAGGACAATTTCCCTGAAGGTGATTGCTCCCCAGTTTTCCATTGCACCGGCGCTGAACTCCGGTACGGAGATCAGGTGAACTTTTGGCAGAACGTAGTCGATGCCGAAGTATTCCTCATAATTACCGATAATTTTCTCCGATTCAATGAGAGGGAAGTCCGTGGAAATAAGATGCCCCTTGGGAGCCGTTAATATCCCTGTTGCTTTACCAATCTTCCGCTCAATTTTGTCGAAGTGACCCACACCGATATAGAGCAAATAAGTTGACATTCGAGGAGTTTCCTGAAACCTGACAGTTTTCCTGTTCCCGCTGAGTATGTTGGTTTTTTCAACAGGCATGTTTGATATCGCCTCAAGATCATCGTTCACCGTTACGTTTACTGCAAATACAGCCTTCCGGTTTGGATGATCGATGCATGGAAAAACGTGCCTGGCTCCAGTGCTTTCGAATTGGGTTGTTATCATGTATCCGTCAGAATAATTGGCAACATACATGCCGGCCAGATTCTTGCTTACTGCTCCCCTAAATCTTACCTCAACAAGCGTACTGCTTTCCAGTTTAAAATCAGTCTCGATAGTCTCATCCGACCTGTTGATCCTGTAAGGGATTTCCTTTCCCGATATTTTTATGCTGAGAATCTCAAGGTCAACTGAGTTCAGAATCAGCGATTCGTTGTCTCCTCCCATTTCTATATATTCAACGCCGGAAAATGTAAGATTCGCGAAATCTATGTCCAGATCCACCTGATATTTTTCGACATGCATTCAGAGCCTCCAGATATACCGGCTTTAATAAATTTGCTCAGAGCTTCAGGTTCCATGTACGAACGATAATGAGATATTTTCGCAGGAGTAACAGAATTTCAGGTTCATTTGCTGGCGCGTAGACTTTAGGAAACGGTATTTAGTTTATTCGCAATTACCGGAAGATAACTTGGAAAGGCGTGCAAAAATTGTGAAAACCGATCAGAATTCACCTTCTGCTGAATACCTGGAGGAAGCTGCGGAGATCATCAGATCAGGAGGACTGGTAGTCTTTCCCACGGAAACCGTATACGGCCTCGGGGCCAGCGCTTTTTCTTCAGAGGCCTGCTTGAAGATATTTCAGGCAAAAAACAGACCCCCTGACAATCCCCTGATAGTTCACGTTTCTTCATTCGAGATGCTGTTTGATGTTGTTGATTGCGTCCCTGCCGATCTCATTCAAAAACTCAGGCAGGTGTGGCCCGGACCGGTCACAATCCTTTTTAACCGTTCTTCCAGGATTTCAGATACTGTTACAGGAGGATCGGGAAGAGTTGCTGTAAGAATGCCGGATAACGTACTGGCTCTTTCGCTTATTGACAGATCCGGGGTTCCCATTGCGGCTCCCAGTGCCAATATTTCCACCAGACCCAGCATATCGGATTCCAGGTATGCAATTGAGGAGCTCGGGGATCGCGTTGATTATATTTTTGACTGCGGACCTACAATACTGGGAATAGAATCAACAATAATAGACGCGTCCGGAGACATCCCGGTTCTTCTCAGAGCCGGATCCAAAAGTGTGGAAGAACTGAGAAAAATATTTGGGGATATACAGGTTACTGACGTAAGCAGAGGACTTGTGGAAAGTCCTGTTGCCATCACTCCAGGCATGAAATACAGGCATTACGCACCGAAAAAGACCCTCATTCTTGCCAACAGCAGGGAAACTTTCGTTGCACTATCTGCTGAAGAAAGATTCAAAGATACAGTGACACTAATCGGAAGCTCCGAGGCATGCGAGATGGCAAAGATACCATGCATATCTCTCGGCAGTGAGGATGAACTTCAGGAGGTTGCCTCATCGATCTTCTCCAGCTTCAGGGAACTGGAAAAAACAGGCAGCAGGATAGGGATCATAATGCCTTTCCCGGAAAAAGGGCTGGGACTTGCCATAATGAACCGAATCAGGAAAGCTTCAAGCGGCATTATTGAGAATGTATCCGAACTGCAGAATCTAATTGGTCAACTACCCCTCCCTGACGGAAGGGGCTTGTTCCGTGAGGAATAACGCAAGAGTTGATTAGGGGGCTTTAAAAACATGACAGAAAGCATGAAAGAAAAGCAGAAGTTAGATCGGAGAGATACATGCACACCTGCGGATGCTCCACAAGTCCGCAGCAACTGTGATCATGCATTAAACAATCCGGAAACGGATAGTGTGCATGACTTAAAAACCCCTTCTAACAACCCCGATGTGGACCAACCCGGCATGAGGGGACGGGACCTGAGGGTCCCCGTCATAAACATGCGCAACCAGCCATTGATGCCGACATCACCGGGAAAAGCGAGAAGACTCCTGAAATCTGGAAAAGCAAGGGTGATCAGTTCAAATCCCTTCACCATTCAGCTGCTGTATGCGACCGGTGAGACGAAACAACCGGTAACGTTGGGAATAGATGCGGGATACAAACACATTGGATTTTCCGCCGTAACTGAAAAGGTAGAACTGATCTCGGGTGAAGCGAACATAAGAACGGACATACCAAAGAAGAACCTGGAAAAGGCTATGCATCGCAGGAACAGGAGAAACAAATTATGGTACAGACAGCCAAGGTGGCTTAATCGTGGAAACAAAAAGGAAGGGTGGTTTGCACCCAGCATCGATCACAAACTCCAGACACACATCAGGATCATTGAGAAGCTGAAGAGGATCCTTCCAATATCCAGGACTATCATCGAGGTTTCCTCATTTGATACCCAGAAAATGAGAAATCCCGAGATTTCAGGAATAGAATACCAGCAGGGTGATCTCCAGGGATATGAGATCAGGGAATACCTGCTGGAGAAGTTCCATAGAAAGTGCGTCTTTTGCGGCAAGACCAATGTGCCGCTTGAAATAGAGCACCTCTCACCTAAATCCAGGGGCGGTCCTGACACGGTCGATAACCTTGCGATCTCCTGCCATGAATGCAACCAGAAAAAAAACAACCTCACAGCAGAAGAATTTGGGTTTCCGGAAGTACGGGGGAAATCGCTGAAACCGTTGAAGGATGCCGCTTTCATGAATATCGTGAGATGGAAGATCACACAACTCACCGGATCAGATTACACATTCGGATACATCACAAAGAAGACCCGCATTTCCATGGGCATGGAAAAGAGCCATGCGAACGACGCGTTTGTCATAGCCGGAGGGGCGAATCAGGTCAGAACGCCGCAGCACATGGTTACGCAGAGAAGAAGGAATAACCGTTCTCTTCAGACAAACAGGAAGGGATTCAAACCATCCATAAGAAGAAAAAGATACGCGTTTCAGCCCGGTGACGTTGTTGCATTTAATCATTCCAGGTTCTCGGTGGTTGGAGTGCACGGTTATGGAAAATATGTAATAATAAGAAAAGGCGATCAGAAGATGGATGTTAATGTAAAAAAAGTAAAGTTGGTAAAATATGGGAAGGGAATACAATTTGCACCCCAATTCCTCCCCACGCTTGCGCATGGGGTCTCCTTGTGGATAGTTAGATGAATTTTAATACGTTCACAATTTACTCAATCATGCCACTGGTCGGAATCATCATGGGAAGCAAAAGCGACTTCGAACATATGAAGGATGCAATCGATACACTTAAAGAATTCAGCATAGATTTTGAATACAGGGTAGTATCCGCGCACAGAACGCCTGACCTCATGTATGAATATGCAAAAAATGCCCAGGGCAGGGGAATTGAAGTTATTATTGCTGCAGCCGGCGGGGCAGCTCATCTTCCAGGAATGACTGCTTCGATGACTGTGCTTCCGGTGATTGGCGTCCCGATTCCTACCAGGAATCTGAACGGTCTGGATTCGCTGCTGTCAATTGTGCAGATGCCTCCCGGCATCCCCGTTGCAACGGTTGCAATAGGAAACTCGAAGAATGCGGCACTCCTTGCTGCGAGGATACTCAGCCTGAAACACCCGGAAATTATGAAAAAAGTCAGTGAATATGCCAGAGACCAGACGAATAGAATCCTGGGTGAAAAACTGGAATGAACGTGGGCATCGCAGGATCCGGACAGCTTGGCTACATGATGATTCTCGAATCCAGAAAACTTGGCATAAGCTTCAATGTTATAGGCCAGGATCTTGACGGACCTGCATCGCGGATAGCCGATAGATCATACATTTACGAAGATTACAAGGAATTTGTTGACCGTAGCGACGTGGTTACCTATGAGTTTGAACACGTTGACGGAAGAGTCCTTGATTATGCCGAAAGTGAGGGTAAGCTGAAACCCGGAATATTTCCTGTAAAGCTGAAAAGGGACCGGTCATTGGAGAAAGATTTCCTGCATTCGAAAGATCTGCCCGTGGCAGAATACAAGATCGCGATGAGCGCCGTCGAAGCACTGGAAATTGCGGAAAATTTCGGAGATTGCGTCATAAAGTCAGTTTCCGGAGGATATGACGGCAAGGGCCAGTATTTCGTGAAAGGAGGAAATGTACCTTCAAGCATTCCGGACGGGAAGTACGTCGTTGAAAGATTTATAAAATTCCAGTATGAGGCATCAGTTATAGCTTCACGTTCCCTAGATGGAGCAATCCGTATGCACAAACCGTCATTTAACTTCAACCGTAAGGGAATACTGTTCTACAATGCTGCTCCGGTTTCTGACAATGGCATGAATGATGCTGTAAGGCGCCTGCTTGTTGAGTTGGATTATGTCGGCGTATTAGGCGTGGAATTTTTCATCGCTGACGGTAAAACGATAATAAACGAATTTGCCCCAAGAGTCCATAATACAGGTCACCACACCCTGATGGGTTCTTCAATTTCACAATTTGAACAGCATATTCGGGCAATATGTGGTTATGAAATTCCGGATCCTGTTCTTTACAGGCCGAGCGGTATCCTGAACCTGATCGGCGTGAACCCCGACAGAAAGACTGTTGAAGATATACTCCGACTTCCGGAAACACAATTTTACTGGTACGGCAAGAACGGTATCCGGAGAGGGAGAAAAGCCGGACACATAAATGTCACAGCAGAAACCGTTGAAGAGGTACATTCAAAGATAAAAAAACTTACGGAAATAGTGTATGGAAACGCCCCGGATGAATTCCTCTAATCAGAGGATGACAACCGCTTCCACACCCGGAACGGCTTTCATTTCCTCCAGGAGTCTCCCCGGAATGGGGCTTTCAGTGACTATTGTGGCCTTGGGGTTGTCGACCAGTTCCGGATCATCTACGATAACCTGTCTTATGCTGATGTTCTCCCTTGAAATTATCTGGGATACTCCGGATATAATGCCGGGCTTTGAAGCAGACGTAGCCACTATCTGAAGAACTCCGAGTCCCAATCTGGTACTGACTTTTCCGAAATCAGGAACAGGTTCGAGTTCAGCGAAGAATCTTGAAAGTTCAGGATCAATGATTATTTTTCCAAGAATATCGAGGACCGCACGCCTGTCAACGTCGAGTGCAACGGCGATCGATGATGCCTTTACTTCGATATCGCTGCAGTAAACCCTGGGATTGCCTTCGTTGTCCTTTTTCACCGATAACCCGACGGAGATGAATTTCTTCAGAACCTTCATCTGCGACGGGTATTTCCTGAAATTTTCCTTAATATAGCTCCACATCTTTCAACCTGCTGGCGCATCAGACTCCGTCGGTTATTCCGTCTTCTGAAACCTGGATAACGGTCTCTCCTTCCGGGAGATACGGTGAGTCGATGAGTCTTGCTATTCTCTTTCCGCCCTTGCTCTTCCTGAGATAAATCCTGAAGGTTGCGGTATGGCCGACGATATTTCCTCCTATTGGTGCCGTGGGGTCACCGAAGAAAACGTCCGGGCGCGCGGAAACCTGGTTTGTCACAGCTATGACTGCATTGTAGATGGTTGAGAACTTGAGGAGTTCATGCATGTGCCTGTTGAGCAGCTGCTGCCTTTCCGACAGGGCACCCCTTCCCATGTATTCTGAACGGAAATGAGATGTCAGTGAGTCCACGATTAGCAGCCTGATTGGAAATTCCTTGGCCAGTTCCGACGCTCTTTCCGCCAGCAAAATCTGGTGATGGGAGTTGTATGCTCTCGCCACATGTATCCTTTTCAGGACAACATCGGGATCAAGGCCTTTTGCTTTTGACATCTGTATAATCCTCTCCGGCCTGAAAGTATTCTCAGTATCTATTATCAGGACGTCGCAATCAAAACCGCCGGTCTCCGGGGGCATGGTGGCGTTTACTGCGACCTGGTGCATAATCTGGGTTTTCCCTGAGCCGAATTCTCCAAAAAATTCTGTTATGGACTGAGTCTCAAATCCACCTCCAAGAAGATTGTCCAGATTCTTGCTACCGCTTGTAAGCTTGGATACCCCTTTCCTCCTCTCAAGTATCTCCTCTCCAGTCTCAAAGTTACCTATATCGGCAGATTTCCTCGCTGCCGCTATGATCTTTGTAGCCGAACCTTCCGCTATTCCGGCAACATCTGACAGAGCCTTGGGGGATGCAACGGCAATGGTCATTATGTCGTCATAACCATTTTCCCTGAGCTTTTCGGCAGTTGCTTCTCCGACTCCCGGTAAATCTTCAATAGTCATTTTCTTCTCTTCTTTTTCTACAGTTTTACCTGCCATTAGAACACCTTATTTCCAATATTTAGCGTCATATCAGTAGCAGACAAGGACTTTTCCCTGTCCATGGTCTCGAACATAGCCCTGATGGCATCCACATTCTCCGGTACCACGTCACTCTCCTGATGAACTGCCTGTATGTAATTGAGCTTCATGCCTTTTAAGTTTACGCTTTCTCTCCATACTGCAACTTCATAAAGATCTGACCTGTTTCTGCTTCTCTCTCTCGCAAAGTCCATTATCTGCGCTGTGGAACTCATTCCATCCTTTCCGGAAATCAGGAGTATCCTCTGATACCTGAGGAAATTTTCAAGCACGTGATCAATGCTTGTTTCTTTTTGAAGATCAACCTGAATAACGTGCACATGCATCAGCGTTGTAGGTACCTTGACCGCAACAGTGTCAATGTCTACATCTCCAAGCACTGTCCTCAAATCAGGGGCATGGTGTGAGGGGAATTTCAATCCCGGTTCCACCGCATTTATGGGTCCCTTCTTGCTGTCATTTGGATCTGTTGCCCTTCGTATTAACGTGGCGCTCACATGTTTTATGCCGTAGGCACTCTTTATTGAAGAGAGCGTCCTGGCAAGGCCTGTCGTATTGCAGGATACAACCCTGACGTAGTTTTTTCCAGTAGATTCTTCGAAGTTGGCGTAAGCGTTAAAGCTTGCTTCTGCAACAGAGGGTTCTTCGCCACCCTGAAAAGTGGCTTTTATTCCGGCTTTTTTGTAAGCGGGCAGGTTTTTCGCCCCGATTCCTTCAGGTGTAGCGTCAACAATTATATCGGAATCGTCTATCAGATTCTCAAGTGTTCCTGATACTCTCAGCCCTCCTTCCTCCAACTGCTTCCTAGATTTGTCGTCAGGAGAGAATAACTTGAAATTATGGCTTGCAAAGCGTGCCACATAATCCGGCTTTGTTTTGACAATACCGGTTACCGTCATGTCCTTTTGCAGCATGATTGCCTGGGCAACCCGTCTTCCTATAGTTCCATAACCGTTTATGCCGACTTTGATCATATCATATGCAAATTCTCAGGATGAATATAATGATTGAACTTTAATCTCGGGAAAATATTTTTTATGCTTCCGGTGATCAGGGAATTTAATTAATTTATGAAAGTAATTAGCATTTTGGTATTAATTGTTATAATTATACTATCGGGAATTACCCCCTTTATGAGTTACGGGTCAACAATTCCACAGGGAACCCCAATATCGGACTATAACTTCTCCAGCCTTTCTCCAGGCACCTTTCCTTCGAACAAGAGCTGGATCACCTTTGAGTCCTCCATGAATTCCAACTCTTATGCCAGGATTAACAAAACCTCAATTGGAAATGGTTTCCAGATATCCACACAACCTACCACAACAAGCAAGAACAGTTTTGTAACCATGAACATGAGTGTCTCGTCCAATTTCACATTGAAGATCACGTTCTCCTGGAATCACAGGAATAATGATGCACTGACATGGGACAATATGATATTTGAACAGAATAACAGCAGACTGCTGAATTTTGTATTTGGTCCTCTGTACCACTCCTCAACAGCATATGTGAACGGTACAGATTCGTACTATCTCGGCAGTCCCCCTGCTTTCTCTTCTTTTTACACGCTTCAGCTTTCAATACCCGACACCGGGAAAACAGGATATTTTGGAATCACGGGAGGATGGAATACCACATCAAGTCTCCCGTATGCGATAAATCTGAATGGCACCTTTGTGAATGATTCCTTTCAGGCAGTAATTGGAGGCGGTTTCTCAAATGCCACAATTTACAACATTTATCTGGCGCACGGCACGCCCGGATTCGGCAGCCTCAGAACGGGATCATCCATTGCCTACAATGTGCAGAAATTCAACGTACACAGTAACGTGACAGGAAATCGAACCTTCGGAGCTTATCCTGTTGCTGACTGGAAACTGAACAGCATCATTTTCATGGAGAACGGAATTATGCCGGGAATTTATCTCTTCAACTACTATAACAATACCACACTGATTTTGACAAATATTTCAGGCAGTGCAGATTGGGCTGCTTCTTATTCTGACGGGAAATACGCATACTTCTTCGTTTCATTTCAGGATAATTCCAATTTGTTCAGGATAAACACCACTTCCCTCTCAGTTGTTAAATACAACTTTGGACCGATAAAAATAGACTCCCCGAAGCTCACTGTCCTTGACATGAATTTTTTCCTGATTAATGGGAGCGGAAAAGTCTGGATTTATAATACGACCAGCAGTACCAGCCGATGGGCAAATATTTCTTCGAACTTCGGTCAGAAAGTGATCCTGTCGTCCGTCCAGAATCAGCATATTATCCTCATGGCCATGAACACAAGTTCCATGGAAATATCAAACTACAGCCTCAATACCAGCGGTTCCCTGTCAGAAAATAATAATTTGTACAACGCACAGATGTTTGATGCTTCCACTGTCATAACGGCTTCGTCAAATCTTTCCGGTTGTTTCAGCTCGGAAATTCATCCGGGAAATAATATTCCCGGCGGATATCTCTTTGAAAACAGCATTTATTCTCCGGTGGCCGTCCAGGCCGCTTCAACAGCTCCCCTGTGGTCCGATGCTGGTTTAAGCGTAATTTCACCCGGAAGCACCATGGAAGTGGTCTCCGGAAACATAACGCATAATACAAATTTGCCCGGAACAACAGCATATGCTTATTTTGCTGCTAATCTCTCATTCGGATTCCTTGCGAACGGAAGTTATTTGTCGATATTCTTTACCGGAAAATTCCCTTTCTCCGGATACTCAATCAACGGGAGCCTGAACGGCCCTTCAGTATTGACCGGAAACGTCTCCTTCAGTTACAGCGTTTCTTCCGCACTGAATTTCACTAAAAACTCGCATTTGGGAAATTTGACCCTCATCCCTTTGAATGGTTACCTGAATTTCTCAAGCACAGAAATAGGAAACGGAACAAGTCTCCTCTATCTCAATGCCACTAACGACGCAGGTTACTCACTTTCGTTGGTAAAGAAGGTACATGTTGACAACTACAAACCCATGATTAAAATTTATCCGGGAAATATGTCATATATATCTCAAGATCAGTTATTCAGCGTATCCATAAGCAATATCTCCGGTCAGTTGTATTCCAGCATATCATCTGGTTTTTTCAACTATTCATTCACAGGAAACGCATATAATTTCACTGCAAAAACCAACACAAGTGTCCTGAATCTAACCCTTGATCTGAAAGACCAGTTTGGTATTTTGAGAACATACAGATTCGAATACAGTGTCGTCCATAGTGAAATAACAAATTTCTCTGCAAATATTAAAAACAATTCATACCTGCCTTTCAACAAATTCAACTTCAGCTGGAAACAGGTGGAATATCATAGCTATTACTGCCTGACTATCGTTTCAAGCGGATATCACCTGATCTACAATACTTCACAGAACTTTTCGCTGCTGGATTTGCCTGACGGTTTCTACAGGATATTCCTCAATGCTACACTCCTCGATGGAAATTTTACCTCCGTAGGCAATGAATATGTGACAGTTGAGAACTATTCCCCGGAGATCAGCATAAACAGAACAACTGGTTACTTTTATTCATTCTACGGAAATTCGAACCTCGATCGAATGCAGATCAACGTGACCTCCAACGTTACTTCATCGTTATTTCTGAACGTTACTTCTCCTGGAGGAGAAGAGGAGACATTTTCATCTGCAGGGAACTTCGGGAGTTTTATAATCGATCCTGCCGATTTCAATCTACAGGGGAATGGAATCTACCTGGTGAACGTTACTGCAGTAGATCTGAGCGGGGAGAGAACCTCTGAGATTTTTTACATTGACCTGAATAACTCAATACCCGTGAACCCAATATTAAACGGGACTTTATACACAAATTCAAGTTACTTTCCGCTCAGTATCAGGCTTCTCCCGAATATATCCTATAGCTACACAATATCCGGAAACGGAACCAGTTTTTCCGGTATGGTACTCAAATCCAATGAGAACCTCAGCCTTCCGGGATTCAATAATACCTTGCGGCTGACCGCAATATCCACTTGGGGGAACAGCAATACGTCAGTGGTGAGAGTATATTATTCAGCCTCAAGGCCGGAGATAATGGTGTCTGCGGAGAACAATACGCTCATTTGGACGCACTATGCGATCGTTGATTACTCCATCGTCGATCAGATTCCGATCTCAAGGATTCAGGTCAGTCTGAACAATAAAACGGTAGACGCAGGCACACTGTATTCCAATGGTTCATTTGTGTTGAACCTCACCCGCGACGGCAACTTCAACGTTACGGTTTCTGCGGTAGACAAGAGCGGCAACAGAAATGTAAGTTCAACAGTAAGGCTCATCAACTACTATTTTTCCGACATAAGTGGACTTGACCCGCGATTTGACATGTTCATGGGCATCTCGTTCTTCTCTTCAGGTATTTCTGGAGTTAACCTCAAGCCGGTAAATTTAACCTGGTTGGTAGATGGACACACAGCAAGCAGAAGTTCCAGTTTTTTCACATTTATAATGCCCGGGTACCACAACATTACCCTTATCGTGCAGTATCACTCAACTGAGATCGTCAGGAGTTACCACATTTTCGTACCCGGGTTCATTCCAGAGTTACTTATTCTGGTCTTCGCCGGTATCCTGATCTATCGCAGAAGAGTCATGAGCATAAAGGATGTGGAATTAGCAAAAGAACTGATTCTTAAGAATGCAGGATCTGAAAAACGGAGCATAATGTCAGAGGCAAGGCGTGAGAGAATCGACTCGAAAGTCCTAAGAATAGCTCTGTCCAAACTGAATGATCAGGGAATAATAAAGTTCAAGAGTGATCCTGATGGAAGGATATACGTAATGAGGTCAACTAAGAAATGAACTGAAAAATTTTATAGGAAAATACCTATAACGCAAGAACCGGATCAACATGAACAAGAATCAGTACCTGGCTGTCATTACACTCGTTGCCTTCTTAGCGGTTTCTTTAAGCCCGTTTGCCTCAGCAGCCAGTGGACCTACCCTCAATCCTGCCCCGTTCAATCTTCCCTCTGTTACATACTACATAAACGGCGGGTCATCGCATTACACAATCACTGACTCAGAGTGGTTGAATTTCTTCAACGACATAATAGACAACAAGACCTACGTAACATATAACTGGAGCCAGAATGCCACGCAAGACCTGATAGTGTTTGATCTATCGTATTCCGGACTGAATCCCTACGGCATGCAACTGGTCTACGCACTGTCCCAGATTGGTTTCCCGGATGTACATAATTTCACTCTCGCCTTCAACAAGACGGCAAATCTGGAGTCTCTCGTATCCGGAAATGGCGGCAAACTCACAAACCTGGAAGCCCTGAATGCCGGAGCTTATCCAGGGTTCTCATGGTCGACGCCAAAAGTTCATGGCCTTGCCACAGAGTACCGGAACATAGGGATTATCGTTGCCATTATCGCTGCGATGTTCATATTGTACTTCTACTTCAACCGAAGAAAATGATTCTAATTTTTTAAATATAACCACCTTATAATTTAGCTGAAGAATTTGAAATGCTTAGAACAAATGGTAACGGGATCGGATAGTTATTCCGGAAACCCTCTGTCATGTAACTTTGCATCCAATCACAACTACCGCGACGATCCAGAAGTTGCAGCAGGTGAGGAAAGAATAAGATCAGTATATACTCCCGGAGAAACATCAATTCCTCCCGTAGATATAATCAACATGATAAGCTCTCCCGAGAGCAGATACCTCTATGTTTCCGTTTCTCCCGGCGATTACAATAGCCCAGATAATAAGATAAACCTCATAGCAGGACCGCCATCTTCAATTCGCAATAATAATTACGTCTCAATACTATGGAAGGAGTAGTCAATTGAAATTCTTTGCAGACAGCATGCTTGGAAAGCTAACTAGATGGCTGAGGCTGATGGGATTTTCCGTGGAGTACGCGACACCGGATAAAAACGACACCGAAATACTGAGCTACTGCAGACAGAATTCCCTGATTCTCCTGACAAGGGACAGGGAACTCTCGCAGAGGTACAAGGATTCACTTTACATAAAATCCGATGATTATCGTGATCAGATAAAGGTCTTCATCGGCAACCACGAACCGTCGGAAGAACTTTTTTTCAGCAGATGCCCACTCTGCAATTCCGAACTCGAGATAATTCCAATGGAGATTTTCAAGGGGGATGTTCCGGACGGAATAAGGGAAAAATACACCAGGGTATTCCATTGCAGCAACTGCGGGAAAGTGTACTGGGAAGGGAGTCATTTTGATTCCATCAGGAAAGCCCTGAAAGAGATAATTTCGGAGACGGTCCCTTGAGGCTTCTTGACAATAGTTCTGATTCTGAATTCTTATCGATACACATAGATTCTGACGATGATCTCTGGTATCTCAGGAATATAATTGCACCTAGCGACATGGTTAAGATGACCACGCTGAGGAGAATTGAAAAACAGCAGGATATGACCCGTTCCAAAGAAACCTCAAGGAAGCCTGTAACTCTCACTGTTGAGGTGGAGTCAATGGAATTTCAGGAATTTTCCGGATCGTTGAGAGTTCTTGGAAAAATTGTTCACGGAAGCGAAGACCTCATTGGGCTTCATCAGTCCTTTGCCCTTACCCCTGGTGAAACATTTCTGCTCAGTAAATCTGTTTGGAGCGCTGAACAGCGCAAACTTCTTGATGAGGCTCTGGAGAACAAATTTTCTGACAGGTATTATTTCATCGTTCTGGACGATGAAGAAGCTTCCATGCTGCTGCTTAAGAGTTATGGCATCCAGAACCTTGGCAAAATAGAATCCCATAAGACAGGTAAAGATTATTCGTCGGACTATTCCGAAGACAGATATCTCAAGGAGATTACTGATTCTGCAAGAAGAATGATTCCGGAGGGGTCTAGCATAATTGTCCTCGGGCCTGGATTCACCAGAGAAAAAATGGTAATGACCATGAAGGCAAACCAGCTGAAATTCACTATCTACGGCTTCCCGGCCAGCAGGCCTGATGAAGGAGCCGTGTGGGAATTCCTGAATTCAGGAGAATCCGACAAGATTCTTGAAAATTTCAGGCTGTCAGGTGATTCACGACTTGTGAGTGACTTTCTAAGGCATTTGAAAACAGATGAACAGGCAGCATACGGGTATGATGAGGTAAAGAGGATGCTTGAACTTGGTGCTGTAGAGACCCTTATGATCTCAGAGGATAAATTCAGAACTGAGGAGGGCATAATTTTACTGGACCTTGCCAGTTCTTATTCATCAAAAATACATATAATAAGCTCCTCCGGCGATCACGGAAAGATAGTTTCCAGCTTCGGCGGATATTGTGCGATTTTAAGGTACAGGATTAAGAATTGACTGACCCCCTCATTCGTCGTCCTGCATCACGCTGGCAAAGATAAATATAAGAATGTGAGTTTACGGAGTGTTCTGCTCCGATGGTGTAGTCCGGCCAAGCATTTCGGCCTTTCGAGCCGACGACCCGGGTCCGAATCCCGGTCGGAGCATAAATCCCACGAATCCGGATATTCTACTTTCGCCATCAATTTAGTTCTTTCTTTATCGTCATCTTGATTTAGATATACGTGATACTGCACTGTAAGAAGAAAAGGTTTGTAGTAATAATATTTAATAGCTTATATGGAATAATAATTGGTTAGTTATAACAATAGTTTTGCAAAATCAGGATAGGATCAGAAGGATTTAAGCCATAATCCCAATTCGTCAGACGATTGTATGACATCAATCGCTTCTGTAGCCGAACTCACTACAATGATTGGGCAATTTGCAGATAAAATGTCCGGAGGCATGAAGAAATCCGTCAGGAAGCACTTCAGGGAATATCTCCTTGGTCTAATGATCCCACCGGAGATAAGAAGGAAAAGCATCTCAAACATATCATCTCTGGTATCGGAATGCGATCAGAGCACGATGAACAGGGCATTCCATGGCATCGATCCCCTGACCCTGGAGAAGAATTACATCGCATTCCTGAAATCGGTCATAGGAGGCCACAGCGTAAACTTCATCGGCGACGACACGCTTCTGGAGCATCCGGGATCGAAGGCAATGGAGGCGGTGGGATGGTTCCATGACCGCAAGAGGGGCAAATCGATATTGGCACATCAGCCTGTCACGTCGGGTCTATACGATATCGATGCCGACGAATTCTATCCCTTCCTCATCAGGCTTTACAGGAAGAGCGGGGATTCCGGCGATGAATTCAAAACGAAGATCGAGATCATGGAGGAGATCTTCAGAATCGCAGAGGACAACTTCAATCTCGCAGGAAAGATCGTCGATTCCCGGTATTCAAGCTTCAAATTCCTCGGCAGAAATTTTGTCACCGAAATGAAGAGCGACAGGAAAGCATCCTTTCAGAGCCTTGGTAAGATGACCGGCAAAAACAGGGATCTGTTCTTCACCATGGACGAGATACTTGAATCGACATTCCTCATGTTTGAGAGGAACTCGGATATACTGAAGGATTTCCCGATGTACCGCACCTTCAGGGTATACCTCTCCAATGGAGAGCCCGTAAACCCTGTGGTCTTATATAACCCAAAGGATAAGAGGAAGAAGTTCCTCGTTTCTGATTACCTTGACGGAGACGATATCATCGAGTCATGGAATAGGAGATGGTCGATCGAAACCTTTCATAACGATGCGAAGGATCTGGGTATGGGAGAGTATCAGGTAAGGGACGGTGAAGGGCCGCTTATACAGGCGGGGATCACCTCCATTGCCTATACTCTCCTCTCCTTGATGATGAAGGCATCAAAGAAACTGTTCGGGAAGGTTCTGACCACAATAGGGCAGTGTTCAAGGGCAATAAAGGAGGTCTTGATTCTCAAGAAGAACTACAAATGGAGGCTATTTTCAGGATAATTGCAAAACTATTGTTATAACATCGGAATTGAATACGCTTCCCCTAATAATAAAGCAACTATCTTGAGAAACAGCAATATGCAACAGGAAAGAACGAGTAAAAAGTTAATAATAAGTGGGATTATTTTTACGATTCTAGGATTAATTGCTGTTACATACAGCATCCAGCGAACTTCTGGATATCGGCGTATTTATTTTGTCTGGAGTTTTAGACCAGTGGTTCCAGCTCCCCCTACCGGAAACCTTCTCCCTATACCACTGATTCTTAACACTTATGAGATTCTTATTCCTTGGCTTATTATTGGGGTTGTACTGATAGCCATAGGCGCCTACCTGTTGACTAGAGGTATAGGTAGCTTCCATAAATCAACGTAAAGAATCAACTCAACAGTTGAATAAAGCCTGACCAACAAGATCCATACTGCGTGAAAGCGCTCTTATGGATTCAATACTCAGGAGTGCAGAGACACTATCATCTATCTGGTGGCAGGAGGACTGAGGAGAACCTAGAAAGTTTAATATTACCCTAAGAAGTGTTTCCTTAATGGCCAAAAAACCAAAAAAATAGATCGTTTGTTGGCAGCCTCTTTAGCGGTTGCGATGACGTTCGGCACGATAACCCGGTATTACAGTTTCCCAGCCGTGCTGTCAGCTACTATCGCTTTGGTTAACTGGATGGATATCAAGGTGTTTATGTTGCACAATCCACTTCGTGGCGGGGCCATTGGCCGGCCTATAATCCTATCCCTGGAGGTTATTAGATAAAACATGAATAACAAAGAACGTAAGAAATGCCGAGTACTAGGCTTGATATTTCTGCTTTCGATGGTCTATGTCAGCCTAACTGAATTGCTTGGTTGGGGAAGTGTGGCACAACTTCCATTGTATTTTTCAATGGATAATAATGGTGCCACTCTTTTCATACTCATACTTACCGTGCTGGGATCAGCCTGTTACGGTATTCTCTTTTACACGGATAAAAAACCTCGGGTCAGTCACCACTAAGCAGATATCACTGAAAGTATAGTGCAAGTTAAAGGTTGATTGGTTTTTTGACAATCTAAAATAAGAGATCAACGGATAAAACCGAAGAAAGTAATCCCGCAATGGTACAATGCGCCTTGAGACCCACGATACTCCCCGGCTTCGACTTGTTTATTGTTGAACAATGAGAATGTGCAGGGGCGAGTACTAAGAGGAACTTCCAGGACATTAAATGCAGGAATTTCATGACATTCCTTGATGTGTGGCACAGTGATTGCCCACAATACTGGTGCTCCGGCAATCGTTTTAGGGTAATGACTGTTCGCAAATGTCGATAAAATCAGTTTTCCTTCCTCGTGGAGGAGGAAAATGGATCAATCAGTAAAATTACCGGAAAATGATGAAATGGAAAAAATATGCACTGAAAACTATAATCAACTCTTTGTGACTTATCTCATTAATGATAATAAAAGAAATAAACGATATCCTTGACAGACAGTGCATTGTTTCCTTTTCCATCAGTACTCCCATAACAGAATTCCTGAATGAGAACGGAATAACTGCTATAATGAGGACGCGCGTAACCAAGAGCGGAGGATTTGCCATCTTCAATTTCGAAAGGGAGGAAATAGACGAGGAAGAACTGCCGAAGCTGATGAAAGGTCGTGACGTGAAATTATCTCCCGATGCTGTGATGGTAAAGGTGGACCTTTCAGGAAACCCCTTTCTTGAGGCTTTCAAAACCCTGAACAGAGTACCGTCCGTTGTTGTAGACTGTATCCTCTACAATGGTGGCTATTACTACCTGTATTTCAGGTTCCATTCCAGCGACGAAAACAAGGTGACCAAGGCAATGAGATCAACCTTGGTTCACTTCGACAGGTTTGCTGTCAGATACATCGGCAAGAGCGAGGGAGTTATCACCACGTTCAGGGAAATTTCATCTGCATTTCCGCTTAAATACGTGGAAGTCAACGGATCTGTTCCAGTTTCTGCAATGAACATCGTAAGCGATCCGGTTATTACGAACCTGGGAGTGAACTGGACAAGGGAACTGAAGTATCTGCTCGAAGATGAAATAAGGGCGGTTTACTACGACAAAAACGCGCTCTTAAGGAAAAAGGAAGACTGGATCAACGAGATCTCGAAGGAGCACAGGATTTATGAAACAGCATTCTCAAACCCACTGATTAAGTTCTTTATCGATGAGGTCTCGGCAAATTCCGTTGTAACACTCGGAATGCCGCAAAAGCTTCTGGGCAAGACTTTCTCCTTTGCAACTGTGGTGCCGGAGATTGTGCTTCCCGAATTCTTCAGGGTACTTTATACTGCAACGGATGAATTTAAGGAATGGGAGCTTGACATACACAGTGTAGACATTTTCGACAATATGTGAAAAATTACTCCACTTCTTTATAGAACAAAAGTTTCGATTCCGTGGGAGTGATCTTCCAAACTCAAGTTCTGAGAGAATATTTCTGGATTATGCCTGTAGGGGTTTAGAATCCTTGGCAGCAGTCCAGGAATATAGTGTGCCCACAATCTGGGCATGCAGAGTTGTGCCTGTAGTAATAACAGCCGGGGCATTCGCACGATTCAAGCATGCATTCAGAGCACATTGGTTAACCTCTACAAGAGTTGAAATGAAAACCGATATAAAACATTATTTCGGACCCTGCCGGCAAATTTGATGAATGTGGATTCAGACCAGATTTTCTCGAATCAGATATTCAACAATGACTGTGTCTTTCCATTTTCCATCCAGTTTTCCGTGTTTTTCATATATCCCGACTTCACGGAATCCCAATGATCTTAACAGTGACCTGCTCGATTCATTCTCAATAAACACTCTTGAAACAAGTTTCCAGATGCCCGATGCCCTGCATTCTTCGATCAACAGTTTCATTACAGCCTTGCCTGCACCCTTTCCCCTCATTTCACGTTTCACATACACAGAGAATTCCACTATGCCGGAATAGCATTTGCGGGAACTGTAAGGAAAAGTTCCGGCAAACGCCACTATGTTCCCGCCAAGCTCTGCTACTACTATAGGGAGACTGTAATCAAACCATCCCCTGATGCCGTCTCCTGTCCTGAAGGTGGTCTCGAATGTAGCGGTCCTGTCTTCAATTCCCTGATTGTAGATTGTTGCAATGGCATCAGAATCAGCAGTTGTAGCTATTCTTGTGATTATTTCAGCAGGCATTGCATAACCGTTCTCTGTCAACTGCTAGAACATTTACGGAATTAATTTAAATTTGCCGAAATAATGGTCTAGGTGCGCCGAGGGATCTGGCACTCATGGTAATCCGGAGAGGTTGGCTCTAGAATTGTTACTTTCCGCGAACATGCTAAAAGTCCAGCGGAATGGGTTTTCCAACAACATTACAATGTAAAATCAATCTTCTTTAATGGAATATGTCGCTATTTATGGTATTTTTGTATCAATTTTAAGTCATATGGCATGAAAGGTTTTTATTGAACAAAGTCTATGCAATCCCCATTTGAAAAAAATAACAGCGATATCATATTCATCATCAGCGAATCTTGGGTCAGGGTTTGATACCCTGGCTCTGGCGCATGATGCATTTCACGATAAGATTACTCTGAGAATGCAGGAAAATTCGGGACCATTGGAGATAAACATGTTTCATGACGGTATCCAGACAGATCCATTGAAGAACACAGCCAGTTATGCCTTCATGAAAATGGCTGAGGATCTGGACATAAAGGGTAAATTCTCAATTTCCGTTGAAAAGGGAGTTCCTGAGGGGCTTGGCCTTGGAAGCAGTGGAGCTTCGGCAGCAGGATCGGTGGTGGCAGCGAACAGGCTCCTCGATCTCGGACTCAGCCTTGACAAGCTGACACACTACGCCATGCTCGGCGAAGGTGCTTCTTCAGGTTCTCCGCATGCTGACAATGTTGCCGCAAGTATTTTCGGTGGAGTGGTATTCGTGAAATCTACTAATCCGATGAAGGTTCTTTCTCTGAACTCATCTTCCGCAAATGGGGTTATGCTCATAATACCTAAGATCAAAATACACGGCAAGACGAAATTGGCAAGAAGCATGGTACCGGAAATGGTTCACATGGATAATGTCATAAGCAATTCGAGATTGATGTCCATGCTTGTCCTTGGTCTTACAGATGGTGACAGGAGCCTTCTAAGGGAAGGAATGAATGACAATATAGTTGAAACATCCAGACTTTCCCTGTTTCCGTTCTATCCAGAAGTCAAGGATATCTGCCTTCAGGAAAATGCCATAGGCGCATCCATAAGCGGTGCGGGACCAAGCATAATACTTCTCATGGACCGTGAGACCAACGTGGAGAACATTAAGCTGAGGGTGAAGCCACTTATGAAGGAGCGCGGTATCGATGCCGATTTCGTACAGTGCAGTATAGCCAGAGGTGTGACCATGTATGAGGAATGACGGTTTTCTGGAGGTTCGTTCAGAACATAATTTGTACTTGCTGGCGATACAGGTGAGGTAGGAAAGCGTAACCTCACGATACTGCAACCTTGGGACCAGATATTAACATGAGATCGGATATGTCGGAATCATTCCTGAAATGCTTCAGATGCGGAAAGGAGTACACCATAAACAGAAAGAAATACCGGTGTGACAGTTGCAATGGAATACTGGAAGTAAGGCATAAACTTGGAGAGACTTGGTTCGATCCAGGAATTTCAGGTGTCTGGAGGTACAAGAAGATTATTCACCCTTCAGTTCCTGATGAATTCATAATCTCAAGAGGAGAGGGCAGCACCCATCATTACACACATAGGAAAGTGAGTGAATGGACTGGTGTTGATAACATATCCATGAAACACGAGGGAGAAAATCCGACGGGAAGCTTCAAGGACAGGGGTATGACACTTGCTGTTTCAGAGGCTTTGAGACTCGGAGTCAGGGCTACAATTTGTGCTTCCACAGGGAACACTTCTGCCTCTGCAGCCTCTTATAGCTCAATTGCAGGCATAGACAGCTACGTGCTCATACCAAAAAAGAACGTGTCTCGAGCGAAACTTGCACAGGCAATTGCCTACGGAGCTAAAATAATCAGTGTTTCCGGAGATTTTGACTCTGCCATGTCGCAATTAGAAGCCATCATTGAGAAAAACCACGAATACTATCTCCTCAATTCCCTGAATCCATGGAGAATAGAGGGGCAGAAAACCATTGCCTTCGAGATAATAGAGAAGAACCCGGATGTTGATTTCATCTCTCTTCCTGCGGGAAACCTTGGAAACACCACAGCGATAGGAAAAGGGCTCATGGAACTGAAGGAGATGGGGGTAATTGACAAAGTGCCGAGGATTGTTTCTGTGCAGGCAGAGGGAGCAAGCCCATTTTACAATCTATGGTCCGGAAAAACTGAAAACTTAGTCCCTGTCAGGGCTAACACGATTGCGTCCGCCATAAGAATAGGTAATCCGGTGAACTGGGAAAAAGCACTTAAGAGCATACGATCCACAAATGGCATTGTGATGGCGGTTTCCGACAGCGAGATCATGGAGGCAAAGAGAGTTATAGATTCTGCCGGAATCGGCTGCGAACCGGCTTCGGCCGCCTCTGTGGCAGGGATCAGGAAGCTTGTCGACGAAGGGCTCATTGACAGGACAGATTCAGTCGTTTCTATAATAACAGGGCACATCCTTAAGGATATAGATTCTATTTCCGCAATGGATTCCGATATTGAACTATCCAGTTTCCTGTCATCCAGCGGTCTCGAGATACCATTATCTGTGGCTCATCGACCATAGATATTTTCACAATCCGCGTTTATGAAAGGTAAAGTGGTTGGATCAAATAATGTGATTCTCTAACCGAACATCCGTATTGCAGAGATCCCTAGACTCAAATGGGTTGAATGGATGTTGAGAAATGGGTTCAATGCTGACCAAACCAGCGTATCCGTTGGATCCATTACTCGTCGGATGCGCATGTGGACCCCACCAGTTATCACCGGCTTTAAGTATTCCTGAACCTGCATTGTTGTACACCCCGATGACATTTCCTATTATATCATTATGTGTGAATACTATTCCTGAGCCCAATGAATTAGAGGAAAAGGATACACCCTGCTGAGAAATGCCCAGACCTTCGAAACTGTTTGCCAGAATATTATATTCCATTACTATGCCTGTTTGATCCGGATTGAACAAAGAGATTGCTGCATCTTTGCCCACAGTGTCTCCCCCAGACCCCGCTTTAGTTATTGTGTTTCCCAGCACCATTACGTTGCTGCCGAATGCGATTTGGATTCCCTGTTGAGGAACCTTCATCACTGTATTGCCTACAATGTAATTATTGGCCTCGAAACCTGGGAATGGACCTGCCGATGTTCCTGTCATTATAATACCTGCATAACTGGTCTTCTCAACAGTGTTATACATTATGGAACTGTTCTGGAGGTTCCCGAGCCACATACCTGAGCCGGGAAATACAGAAACGTTGGATATCAGGTTTCCAGTTATGTTAACAAAATTATCTGCGGGAAAAGGCGATGAATATCCAACAGGATTCCCATGGTACCCGACAGCTTCTGTATATAGGTTTCTGAAACTATTCTGGGCTATTGTGACGTAACCGGCACCTGTTCCCGGAACCTCGATCCCGGCACCTTCAAAGTTAAAGCCCTTAATAGTTACATTTGTTACCAACTTACCTGTATAACTATTTGGATTCGGGGAGCCCCCCAACTGGAAGATTGACGAGGTACGCCCATTGAGATTTATCTGGTTTTGTATCGCCTCAAGATAGACATGACTGTTCCAGTATTTCCCGCTGTCGGATACAAGGAATACCGATTTGTTGATTATAAGCGGCTGATTGAACACATAAATTCCTGGCTCAATTATCACCCTAGAACCGGACGGTACTACAGACAGCGCATAAGAAATATTTTGAAAAGCTCTGGAAGGAGTCTTTCCAGAGTTTCCATTATTCCCGTTCTTTGATACATAATATGTGTTTCCGTATGCCTGACTTAACGGCTTCTGAGTATCATGTTTAAATACGCCATTTGTTGAAATAATCATAGGAGATGTTGTTAATCCTGTCTTGTTCACTGGTTGTGCCGACATTCCGAGGAAGAGGGTTGAGGCCAGCACGGTTATAGAAACCACAATAATGGCTGAAAGAACCAGTTTTCTATTAGACATATAGAATTTAACTGATGTAAGTATTTAAGTTTTAATGAAGCAGTAATACCTTATGCCGTTAGTGCCACAAATCTCAGGCAACTGCCGTCAAAATATGACTAATCAAATTGAATAAAGTCTTGGAGTGGTTATTGTCTTTCTCTTCTGAAGTTCTTTGATTTCGAGTCTATTTCTCCCTTCCTGCTGTAATGTTCCGTCACCTGCACCCAGGTGAAAAAGCATCCGTCCAGGAGCCCTTCCTCATCAGTTTCCGCCATTGTGATCACCTAGATGTTTGGCAAAGAATGCATTCATCCGATCCCATGCGTCTCTGCCGGCCGGCTCATTGTAGCTCATTCCCGTATGGTTGAAGAATGCGTGGAAAGTTCCGGGGTATATTTTCATTTCAAAGTCCACCTTGTGCTTTACGACGTTTTTAAGTAGATCTGGAAGACCGCCGTTTATGGAACCATCCTCACCGGCATATAGTCCGAGAACAGATCCCTTTATATTTGCCAGATCGTCTATTTTCCTGGGAATGGCTCCATAAAAGATTATCGAAGCGTCAAATTCAACCTGCGTTGAGAGCTGGAATGCAAGTCCTCCGCCGAGGCAGAATCCGACAACTCCCTTCTTGGTTGTATTGCACTCCTGAAACAGGTATCTGTATGCATACTCCAGATCCTTTATCATATTTTCCTCCATTTTCTGCCTGTTGAACATTACTTCATTGACGATTTTCCTGGAATTCTCTGAAGCCTTGGAAAGAAGTTCCTTGACCGTTGCCTGATCTCCCCTCTTTTCTGGAGGCAAGGCCCAGAATGGTCTCATGGCATCCATTATGTTCTCCTCCGTGAACAGATCGAACTGTTCTTTTCTTGAGTAAAGGTGAGGAGCCAGAGCAACATAACCCTGTTCTGCAAGTCTGCGGCACACAGTTCTTATGAAATCGGTTACTCCCCAGATTTCCATGATCACCAGAACACCAGGGTGTGGTTTGTTGTCATCCGGCATTGCAATGAATGTTTTCAGGTCCGTACCATCATGCGTCTTAACGAGTTGTTCCCTTTCCGTGATTTTCATAAGCTTCTTCACGCAAACATGAAGAAATAGTATTTATGGATTTGTCGTGCAAGAGGTTGGGAATTAAAGCCAACAAGGAAAAAATGAAAAACAGCTTTTTCATTATCTCAATGCAGAAGGTCAACTGCCAACGACTGGGGCCCATTGGCTTGTTTGCGATGGAATCGTGAACTTCCTGTGTAAAATTAACTCTAAATTATTTACCGAAAAATAGTATTCCATCGGGACACTGACCAGATAGAGACCGGCTAATTTTATTCCTTTGTAAGAGTTTCGATGCCAATTTTGTCACAACGTTTGATAAGATCCTTGTCAAAAGTTACCAAAGGGATTTTTCTCGTACCTGCTTCATAAGCAATTATCCAATCGTTAAATTCTCTGAAACTTAAATTTTTTTCAACAATAAACATTGCGACATCTGATACAAATTTGTTAGAGAGCCAGGAGATCGAAAACCATTCTTCATCCAGTAATTCATTAAGTTTTTTCCTGATCTTGTCCGTTTCAAGTCCATACCTTGAAAGAACAAAGCCCATTTCCACCAGAGTAATTGAGCTTATTATTGGATCGCTCAGTTTATCAATGAGCCTGCTTGCTTGATTATGAAACGGTGAATTTTCTATAGTGTCATAGACTAACACGTTAGTGTCAATTACGGCTTCCATTTTGTGTTACTCTCCCATCCTTTCTTGATTTCAAGATCCGCATCCAGATTTGCAAGTTCATTTCTAACTTTGTAGGATAGCCTCTTCTTCCCTTGTTCTTTAGGAACTCTTCTAATTCTTAGACGTTGGTTGATTATTTTTGAAATATTTTTTGTACTTCCGTATTTTTCTACAGACTCTTTTACTATATCCTCATAAATTTCATCATCGAGATTGATGGTAGTCTTTACCATGACAACTTATCAGCATACCATATAAACATTTTACGGTAAAATGTAAATATACTAAAATTCTGATTGTTAAAAAATGAAATGAAAACTGGCCGGGAGCTGTTTGAGGCTTGGCAATTCATCGAATCTGATAGAAACTTATCTATGAAACTGAGAATGTCAGAATTCGATTTGGGAACTGTATTCCCTTACAACATTAAGCTAATACAATAAGACCTGAAGGAAAGGATATCTGGAATGAACCTGAGAGTGATAATAATCGTTCAAAAGAGGGAGCTTATCGACAATTGTCAATGACCTGGAGATAGAGTCATAGTAACGACAGTTGGCTCATTGAGATAGATGCTAACGGGGAGTGGGAAAAGAGTTTGCTCGTAGATAAAAATGGACTATCTCTCAAAATTTTGGCTAGCATCGGTTTTGCTTCCTCGCCATCCCTTGTGCAAAATGAACATGATTATGAGAATGTCAAGAACTATGATACCGTAAATCTCATTTTCTGCTACTGATCTAAATCTGATCGATGCTTCAATAATCCAAGCAATGACGTTGAATGCGAACATGGTCGTTCCGTATAGCTTTGATTCCCCTAATATAAGCGAGACGCCAATTATGAGAAATGAGATCTTGCCAAGAAGGAAGAACCACTCGGCCAAAAACACATGCTGGTATGTCCCTTCATGAAACACGCCGACAAGGAACAGAAAGATGCCTGCAAGGATTAGAAAAGAAAATCCAACTATCTCCACACGGCTTGTGGATCTTCCTATGGCGGACAAGGAGAATAGTCCAATTAGGAGGCCAGTGATCATTAGACCTCCATTGTATACAAATGGATAATTAGGATATGGATGACCCGTTGAACCGAGTGATTTCCCTCCAAGATCACTCAGTGCATTTACTGTGACATGAAACCACGGATTGAGATATATTGCAAGCAAAATAGTAAACCAGCCTAACAAGATTGCCAGTACCCCGAATAGAGCAGGAAGGTACCCAGTCTTGGAGTTGAATTTCGTCATCCTAACGCACCATGTTATGCGTCATTAATTATTTTTACCCTAGACATTTTCAGCGAAGAGTGTTCTCAGACAGAATTTTTTTGCCTCAAGATTGTTTCCTCCTCCCAACGCGAACGTCAATCCAATCTTATAGCGGAAGTTCCATGAAAATTATAAGGAACAAGCTTACAAAAATAACGTGTTCTACTGCATTTTTTGTTTAACCTCCAGGTTTTTCCTGGCGGATACCCGTATGCCGCTGCATTGAATCGCCTTTGACGGTATAACTGAAAGTGCAGTGAGTGAAATCTTCACAAAACGTTCCCTGTTCATCTCCCTCGGGAATAGTGACGTAAGGGCATTAAAAAAATTCATCGTAGGTCATTCTCTTGTGCACCATAAGAACATTTGATTCCTCCGAGTGGTTCGGCTTATTTGTATGGATCGGACCTTGTTTACTCCGTTTAACTGAGAGAGATAGGAAATAACTTATATGTTGTTTACATTTGATAACGGATGAAAACTGATGTAATTGCGATTCGAGTTGATGAACAAATTTCCGATCTGGTCAACAAAATAATTGAATATAAATTGGCTAAAAACAAAACAGATGCCATCAGGTGGATAATGAAGTATGGAATGCAAACAACAAAAAAAACCATAGAAAAGAAGGAACAAAGCAGACTTATTATAGAGAAATGGAAGAAAAACGGTTTTCCAAAATTGCCTGTAAATTTATCAGAGATTTCAATCAAGGAAAGAGAATAATGCACTACATCGATACAAGTGTAATAATATCATACCTGAATGAAAATGATGTTAACCATTCAAGGGCATTGGAGACGCTGAAACAAATTGGAGACATGGTAATATCCCAAATCGTGACTCTGGAATTAAGATCTGTACTTGCAAGAACAACAAATCTTAATGAGTATGAAATAGAAGCATATATTGAGTATCTATCTGAAATTAAACTGAAAGTTTCAGAAATTGACTTTAATGACGTTTTCAGTAATGCAGGGGAAATTGCCTTTAAAATAAGAATGAGAACTCTGGATATTTTGCATTTATCTGCCTGTATTATGCTGAATGCAAATACATTTGTAACATTTGACCACGAATTCGCAGAAAAGAAGAATGTGATAGCAGAATTTGGGCTGAATGTTCTTTCATGATAACTCTACGATGTTTTTACGTAATTCCAGATACCTCAACTTGAGTGCGCCCCTTAAAACTTCAATCAAATGCCGACGGTCAATTCTGAATGTTTCCGTGTGATTCTCAAAAACCTTCTTGAGAGCATTAACAAGTGCGTACTCGTGGAATCTGGAGAGGTTGATGCCGTATCTGTGAGTCTTTTCCATGAGTTCATTGTCTACTTTCAGTGTGAGGTTCCGTTGAACATCTTTTCCTCCAGCGGAACGTTTCTTTTCTTCCTCCCCTCATAGTTCATTTTTCTCACCTGGTCTTCCGCTAATACCTGAACTTTGCGATTTCATGAGTAGGAGTGCATGTTCGAGCCTTATCCTCATGACTTCAGATTGGCAGAGGCAGGCAAGGGAGTTCTACCGATCAGGACTCCACCAAAGAGTATTGCCCAGAAGAAGATTGGATAATAGATCAATCTTTCAGCACCCCCAGGGCCGAGTACAGAAGCTGTCATCGCAGTTCCAAAAAGTGCAAATAATGACAATATGCCCAGGAACACTGAGGTGTACTTTATATACCCACCAGTTAGCCTTGATGATAGTATTGCAGCGGTGGCGCCAAAAAACGCTACACACACAGCCCCGATCATATGCAAAAAGGGATTGATGTTCCATGGATTCAGGCTCACAAGTATGAGTCCAATGCCAACGGGGTAGAAGTTGATGGATGACAGGGAGAACTTTGAACTCCTGTAGAGAAGTCTTGTTCCAATAATCCACAGTATTCCAGCCAATAGAATCTGAGAATCCCAGTAAAGCATTGTTGGGTACCCTGATCCGCCAAGTGTGCTGATGGCTTGATATTTCACGCTGAAACCAGGAACAACTTCCTCTGCCGTGGTGGTAGCAAGAAGGACGAGGATTCCTCCGACAGCGAAGAATATACCTGCTCCGATTCCACGGTGAGATTCCCATGTTTTATCACCTGGGTTATCCGATCGCTCCATCAAGCGTCTATGAACAACTTCTATATAACGCTTCTATGCCCTGGAGTTGCATTTTCCCTGCTGATTCTCATTTAACATCGCGAAAGGAAAATCAAACATACTTCAGGTGCAGGTATCCCCGCTCACTGTGATAAAGAAGGCGATCATTTCCGTTATGAAGAAATAAGGTTCATACCCTAAATCGTATAAACACCGGCAGATTCTTGGGACTATAAGTATGTTAGCAGTTCGTATATCAATCAAAACACCCGTTTGTATCTAGCTGTAGACTTTTAGTACTCGGAGGATGCAAAAGTCATAACAACGCTGATTGATTTAGTTATGTGACAATACCACAATTGACATAGTTAAGGGCATGAAGCGATCTTATCTTTGGGCAGCAATAATTTTGGCAATATTTGTGGTGACTTCGGGAGTTATCTACACTGTACTTCAACCCAAAAGTACGCTCATTCTGCCATCAGGTTATGCACTGAGTGGAAATGTTAGTTCCTCCTCTTCTTCGCCAGTCATAGTAAGTGCCCTCTTAGGTAGTCCAGATCTGTATTCATCCAGTGGAGGAATTTTCTTCATTGCCCATAGCAGTCGGGTTACTGGAGAAATAGAGAGCAACATTCCTGTAGCTTTTTTTATTTTGACCCGATCAGAAGCTGCCAACATTTCATCAATGAATTTAAGCAATCTGACCTTTAATACTAATATTCAATTGAATGAGAGTTTGTCGCCTGGGGGATACGAAGCATATTTTGCTTTTAATCCTGCAAAGACTTCCACGATCTCATTATCTGTAACAAAGGCAATTATAGCGTTTTACGT
>JAMDDH010000005.1 GCA_023488885.1 Thermoplasmatota archaeon
TATCCATTAATACTGAAACACAGTTCAGTATAATAGCCTTTGTACGAAATAAGTAAAACCCCAACCAGAAATTGCCAGACTTAAGAGTCAGAGAACAAATGTTGTACCATCGAAGCTAAACAAATACAAAACTTTAATCGAATTATAATGACATCATCAAGCTTGTTAATGGAGCCACTGTCTGGACGCAACAGGAAAAAAACTGTTTTAAGGCTGTTTCTCAGTAGCAAAGATAACATCGTTTCTATACGAGGATGGATCTAATTATTCAAAATTTGAATCAAAATGCTATGATCCGGCTCTGCCTACATGGAATTTCCGGGATATTCCTGTTTTCAAGAGTTTCGAGATTATAACCAACATTCAGTTTCCGCAGAACCTCTCTTGATTGACAGCTTATCTCTTCATTTAAACTTTGAGAAGAGTAAAAGTGGCATGAATATCAGGTCGTATAGGGCAATTACTTCCCACGCATAGGGAAATCCATAGTAGTGAAAAACGTATGTAAAGAGATACGACGACGGAAAAGCTATTCCCATCTGTATGGAGTTAAGATAGCCAAGTGAAAGAGGAAGCTGCATTGGATCTACACCATCTAAGTCCGTAGGAACCACATACATAACGGAAAACAGGATAATCGCACTTATCCCGGTCAGCATGGGAATGAATACAAGTACATACATCGGGACAAATGGAATCAGGGCTACGAGTATTGCCACCAAAAACATTGACATTACTATATATCTCCGCCTTCTTCCTGACCTGTCGGTCAGCGTACCGCCTATGATGCCTCCCAGAGCTCCTACCAGCATGAAGAGGGATGAAATTATTCCGCTTGCTGTCGGGCTCAAGTTTCTACCAATTTCAAGATAAGGAACGAGAAATGATGAGGCAGTAAACCACGTTCCGTAAAATCCTCCAGTGGAAGCTCCCAGGAAGAAAAGGTTCCGGTTGTAAATTATTTTCTTGACGTGGGCAAGGTAAGCGAAAGGAATTGGATTACCTGCCTTGGGAATAACCAGCAAGTTTTCTACAGACATTACGAGACCTATGGTGCTGCCGATGATCAGTGCGTCCTGCCATCCAAATTTTAGAATTATTATGGGCCATAACAGTATCGCCAGACCGCCGCCGATATTGAATGATGCATTATACATACCCATTCCAAGTCCAACTTTTTTTTGATGTATAAGTGTCCTGACAATTGCAGCTCCAGAGGAAAAGAACATCGCTGAACCAATTCCAGAGACAAATCTGAATATCAGGAGTAATGAGAAACTTGTTGGGATGGCGGTGAAAAGATTGAAAAGTGAAAGCACTGCGATACCGATAATCGATGTTTTCTTGGCACCTATTCTTGCTGCAAGTATTCCAGAAGGGATCTGGAATGAAGCCAAGCCAAGTATGAAAAGGCTCTGTATCAGACCGTCCTGCGACCGACTCACTGAATAGAATTCGCCGATCAATATAATTGCAGGGGCGATGGTATACCAGTTAAGGGCATAAGCACCACGGGAAGAAAGAATAGAAAGTAATGGAATGAAACCCCTTTTATTTTGTACCTGCACCGACCCCCCATGCTAAAATACTTAATCAACAATTCTATATGATTTCCGGCTGAATGCAGGCACATATTGATCTTTCCCGTTGAAAAGCCAATCAAAAAAACAGTCTCATTTTGAGCAAACCATGTTCCTGGAGGAATTTTGATAAAAACATTAAAGTGTCCTTAATCAATTAGGGCGAACACACCAAGGTGAATATCAATGGCACAGTCAGTAAGTACTATGGTTGAGGGCGGCAAAGCGAATACTGGTCCACCGTTAGGACCGGCTCTTGGTCCGCTTGGTCTCAATCTTGGACAGATCGTCAAGGAAATAAATGAGAAAACCAAAGACTTTCAGGGTATGCAGGTTCCAGTTACAGTTACTATTATCGATGCAGCTACCAAGAAGTATGACATAAAGGTCGGGATTCCACCCACATCAGCACTCCTAAAGAAGGAGATTGGGATAGAAAGTGGAGCTGGAAAGAGAAAGGAAGCCGTAGCCGGCAACGCGACCCTGGAGCAAATCAAAAAAGTGGCGAGAATGAAAATAGACAGCATGTTAGCAAACGACCTCAGAGCTGCGGTTCTGGAGGTTCTTGGCTCATGCGTATCACTGGGAGTGACCGTTGAAGGCAAGGATCCTATGGAAGTCCAAAGCCTTATAAAGAAAGGGGAAATCGCAATTTAACTGTAGGAGAGGTTCAGCCTCGCATGCACTACAGAGGTGAAGTAAAGTGGCTTCAAGCAAAGAATTATTAGCACAGATAGAAGAGGTTAAAAAAACCTCAAAGGAGAGGAAGTTCAAGGAGAGCGTTGAACTTGCAATCAATATGAAGGAAATTGATCTCAGTGATCCAAAGAACAGGATTAACGAAGAGATTCTGCTTCCCAAGGGAAGAGGCAGGGATCTCAAGGTAGCCGTTATTGGTACTGAGGAAATGCGCGGCAAAGCTAAAAATGCAGCTGATTTCCTGTATGGACCTGAGGACATTTCAAAATTCGTGGAAGATAAGAGAGCTTTCAAGAAATTGGCAGGACAGATTGATTATTTTATAGCTGAATCGACCTTAATGGCAAATATAGGTAAATCTCTGGGTCAAGTTCTTGGTCCAAGAGGGAAGATACCGAAGCCGTTACCTCCAGGGCAGGAACCAACTCCCATTATTGGGAACCTGAAAAGAACGGTCAGAGCGAGAAGTAAGGATCGAAAAACTTTCCATGTTCCTGTGGGAACCAAAGATATGAATTCCGCCGATATCGCAGAGAATATTACCGCCGTGGTCAAGAGAATCATCGGTAAGCTAGAAAAGGGTTATGGAAACATTGATTCAATTTTCCTGAAAACCACCATGGGTAAAGCAATCAAGCTTAACTTGGAGGAATTAGAATGAGGCATCCAGCACAGTGGAAAGTTGATCTTGTAAACGATATCTCCAGAGAAATGGAGAACAGTCCAGTTTCAGCACTTATCAGCATAAAGGGCATTAGAAACGCCCAGCTCCAGAAGATAAGGAGTGACCTGAAGGGCAGAGTGAAGATCAGAGTTGTGAGGAGAAGATTGCTGTTCAGGGCTTTGGAAAATGCAAAAAGAGAGAACATAAAGGAACTAGGCAAACTGGCTGAGGGCCAAATAGCGATTGTAACTTCCGAAGAGAATCCTGCCAAACTATTCGGTCTTTTTGAGAGCACAAAACAGAAAGCAGCTGCGAGAGGCGGAGAATACGCTGAAGACGACATAGTTATTCCGGAAATGTCGACAAATTTCCCTCCCGGGCCTATGATCAGCGAGTTTCAGAAGGCCGGACTCCAGACTGCCATAGAAAAAGGAAAAATCGTTATCAAAAAAGAGACTGTTTACGTAAAGAAAGGAGAGATTATTCCCAAGGAAAAAGCCAAGATCCTTGAGAAACTGGAGATATTGTCAATCACTGTCGGCCTGAACCTGATTGGAGCTTACAGCGAAGGCATTGTGTTTAACAGGGATGCTGTATCAATTACTGAGGAACAGGTAATAAGCGACGTAGCCAAAGCGTTTGCCCAGGCCAAAAATATCGCGCTCGATGCTATGTTCATTGTCGCGGAGATCGTTCCTCAACTCATAGTCAAAGCCAGGCTCAATGCAGAACAGTTGGCCATTGAGACTGGCACCGTTGATGAGAGTAATGTGCAGTTATTTATACTGAAAGCCATTAGGGAAGCCACTGCATTAAACAGCGAGACCTCCGGTGAAGCACACGAGGAGAAGAGTAACACCGGAGAAAGTGAGACACCAAAGAACGCTGAAGAAACCGGGGAAAGTGCTGATGATAAGGCCTCAGAGGGCCTTAGTGCACTATTTGGATAAAGGAGGTAAAAGAAATGGAATATATATATGGAGCTCTACTGCTTCACTCAGCAGGAAAAGAAATCGATGAAGACAGCCTTAAGAAGGTACTGGCAGAAGCAGGCGTTAAATCTGACGCAGCGAGATTAAAATCTCTTGTTGCCAGCCTGAAAGATGTAAAAATCGACGATGTCCTGAAGAACGCTGCAACTGCAGCTGTCGCAGCACCCGCTGCTCCGGCTGAGCATAAGAAAGCAGAGCACAAAAAGGAAGAGAAGAAAGAAGAAAAGAAGGAAGAGGCTAACGAAGAGGATGCTCTCGCTGGACTCAGTTCTCTATTCGGATAAGGACTTTAAATGGATTATTACGGATATTTCTGGGGATTGTTGAAATATTTTCTCCCCATAATTTTATTTATTATTTCTGTCGTCGTGGAACCAAATCTGATACTTCTGATCATATCAGTCATCTGGATTATGACTTCGATATTTGTATCGGTTCTGCTTATGGATCAGGACAAAAAAGACAGCATCTACTGATTTTTAAGTGGCTTGGATTGTTACGCATAATTACTATTTTACCCCGTTTAATTACCGGTTCACGAGAATCCGCGTTCTGACATAGAGCTAAAAATACGACTGATTATTCTCTTTGGGGCGAGTATTATTATCCCGGCCAGGTACCATGCAATAATCGAGATAATGAAGAACAAGGGTGCGAATGCTGCAATGATTCCAGTTATTATAAACACAGAGAATGGCAACATCAGGATTAATGTGCTTATTGAAAGCTCATTTGAATTAAAGTCGTCCTTCATCTGAACCGGGAAAGTCAGTGCGGATACGTAAACCATTATAACCGTAAAAGGGAAGAGTATAATGTAGCCAAATAGAAACAGGTTAAAGAAAAATTGGAATATTAACAGATGTTGAGCCATGTAGAGATAAGACGCACTCAGCATCAATGGAAGGAAAACTATCCACGGAACCAATGACCTGCTGATGAGGTAATGCCTTGATGAGATATGGGGCGGCATAGAGTTGAAAGACACCCAGAGGCGCTCATTAGCGATGGATAAAGATAACAGCAATTCAACTATTACGAAGAGATAAATAGTGGGGTAAATGGCTGGATAAACGAAAACAAGTGTTGGAAACCCTGAAAACACTGTTCTTTCCACTACAATAAAAATTGAGATTACTGTAGAGATGGCAAAAAAGAGAGATGTTGGCAGCCTTCCAGAATTATCTATCTTGCCTCTTCGCAGTCTGGCAACAGAGATTCCATGCGTTTCGCTCAGGTTAAAGTGATAAATGGCTCGTATTCCTTTCTTTCCAGAAAAATCGATCATCTTCCTAACTTCGCGAGAACCTCCCGATCCCTGATACCTGAACCTTCCGTAGCTAACCTTGTCGAATGAATGCGTAGCCGCCAGAAATACTAACAGAGAGATAGAAATGGTTATGGCAGATGAAACATAGGGCGAACCGCTTATTATGGAGCCGATGGAATACGGATTCCCGATAATAGCGGAAAACGAGAAGACCGTTAACAGCAGTATCAACGCCCAGGAATGCCTTTTCTTCCAGGAAAGAGAAATAACCGTCAATGATGGGAACATAAGCAGAAAGAATGGTACATCAAGGTAATATAGCCATTCAGGACTATTTCCGTACCCTGTCAACAATGGTGTGAAACCGAATGTGAAGCACATAAACAGGCCAATGTACAATCCCGAAGTCCAGAAAACCGCCATGGTCATGTCTTTTGAACTGACACCGTAATTGAAGAGAAAATCCCTGTCGGCTTTGATGAATATCATGCTCCCCATACCACCTGACATAATTACAGTGATTGCAAAGAGCGTGGAGAAGAGGATTTCCTTACCTAATGCAGGCAATAGGATTCCGCCAGGGTGGAATAACGCAATCGCCAATCCCATAAACAACAAAAACGCGTAAAATAGACCAAGGAATATGAACTGACCGAAGCTGATCCTTGAAGTCAGGAAGAATTTCAAGATATTACGCTCTGCCATTCATCATCCTCGCAACTTTTGTCTCAAGTGTCTCCGCTGAATCTCCTTCTTCATTTATTTCTGCCAGAGTTCCGGACCACGATATCCTGCCGGAAGACAGAATCATGATGTGGTCCGTAAGCCTGTTCGCCGTTGACAGGATGTGTGTGGACACAAATACTGTGGATTTGGAGCTTCTCAGGAGTTTTACTGTTTTTTCCTGGGTTGGTACATCCAGGTAATTCAGCGGTTCGTCGAGAATCATTATTTCCGGCTTGTGTACAAGGGCCATTGATAGAGATAATCTCTGCAGGTTTCCTCTTGATAGTTTCGAGGATTTGATTCGTTCATAGCCACGGACATCAAAGTATTCCATTATACTGTCTGCCGAGTCTCTCACATCCTCCACTCCTCTCAGCGCTGCTGCGTATTCGACGTTTTCTCTCACAGATAGCAGCCTGTACGGAGAGGCATCTTCTGGCAGATAGCCAATTTTCCTTTTAACATCCTGATTCTCTGGATTATTTCCAAGAATCTCCACTTCGCCTGATATCGGCCTCAACAGACCCGCAAGAATCTTTAGTGTTGTTGACTTTCCGGAACCGTTTGCCCCGATAAGGGAATATTTTTCACCACAATCTATGCTGAAGTTAAGCCCATCTATAACATTGAAAGAATCATAATTGAAAATAACGTTTCTTACGGAAATACAGTTCATCAGCTACTAATGATCCGGGATTGAAAAATATTTGCCAATTAATTGGAATTGCGTTATTTTCAGGGTCTGCAGAATAAAAGGTATCGAAGATGAACTGGATGAGGTGCATCTTTTCAATCAAGAGTAGACCTATATTCCTTGAACAGTCAGGAAAAAATGAGAGTATTTTTTTCAGACCAGTTTCAGATCTTCCAGTTTCCCCATTACTTCGACCGCGTGGTCTTTGGGAGAGACTTTCGGATATACATGAGCAACCTTTCCTTCCCTGTCTATAATATATGTAACTCTGCTGGCATTCCTTTCTCCCAGGACACCATAATTTTTCGCAATCTCCTTTTTGTCATCTGCTACAAGGGTAAAGTTCAGGCCATATTTTTCAACGAATTTCTTGTGGGATTTCTGACTATCAACGCTAACTCCAAGGACTTTCACGCCTTTCTTCTCGTAATTGTCGTAATTATCCCTGAAATTGCAGGCTTCTACCGTGCAGCCCGGAGTGTCATCCTTAGGGTAGAAATAAACCACAACAGGTTTTCCCTTGAACGAGCTCAGGCGAATCTCTTTCCCATCGTGATCTACAGACGTAAAATCAGGCGCAATGTCTCCCACTTTCAATAAATCTGCCATGGTTTCACCAGAAAATTCCGGTATATAACCTTTACAAAAGCAGCTAACTGTAGAAAGTCTTCATTATCTTGTCGCCAGGAAAATGCACAAGTATTATTGCCTCTCCCTTCCTGTTTGTCATTATATCGTCGTAAGATCTTGTGCTCATGCCAACTCCGACATACTGATTCTTGCGGTTTCTAATGAATACCATTGATTTTTCCTTAATTTTCTGATCCATTTCAATAATCCCCTGAGCAAACACGTTTGCCCCGTTTATGATGTGAGGGACTGCACCATCGTCCACGGTCACGTTCATGCTGTCTGAACCTATCTCGTTCAGGAGGAATAGGGTTGGTATCACGTTCCTTCCGACATACACGAATGGTTTACCATCAACGAAGTAACATTTTTCTCCCTTCCTCTCGTCGATTTCCACAGGGAGATCGGGAAAAATGATCCCGATCTCCATGAGTGATTCCTTGAGGGATTTGGCCTCCTTCTTAGAAACAAAGTGTCTCGCCATTTCAGTCACTTTATGAATACTTTTATGTTCTCCATCTGTTCAGAGATAATATCCGGGCCGGATTCGAGAATTCTCGAAATATACGGTTTTATTTTCCATGACAAATCCCGGTCTGTGTCCGAGAATTGCCATTCCTTGTTGCGGCTTTCTCCAACGCATTCAAGGAATGCGTAAAATATCGCTTTCCTTGTGTTGGATTGACCCGAACCCTTTTCTGCTTCGCGAAGAGCCTTTTCCTTTCCGTGTGTAAAGAAATTCTTCAGTATATCGATAAGATACTGGGAATCAGGAGACCAGGATGCCGCCTCTATTCCGGATTTGATATCCTTGACCCTTGTTCGCTCATGAATGCTCTCAATCTGGTCTATTGGCGATCCTCTCATTGAGTTGAGATCGGAATCAGGAAGTTCAGGAAACATTTTTCTCAGAATAGATTTCCCTGAATTCGGCCAGACGGTTTCAAGAACCTTCCTTTCCGAAAAGGAATCCATGTAGATTCCCTTCCCGAGGTTATCCAGTGAATCCTTCATTATATCGTGAGGCACGTACTTGAACTGCTCATTGTTAATGAACTCATCAGCGCTCCTGTAGGACTTCTCCCCGACAATGAAATACCCATGCTTTATTGCATCAGATACCCTGAAATCATTGACCTCCCTTATGAATGTCCGGTCATTGATCTTACCGGCAAGATACATTCCCAGGGAATTTTGTGGTATCTCCTTAACAAGCTCATAGAGAAAATCCGAGGAAAATCGAAAATCCTTCCCTATATCAGGGGTTATAAGGTGTTTCAGAAGTGTGTGCATGGTATTTGCAGAAGAATTCTCGTAAATCCTGAATGTAACGGAATCAAGATGTGTAATTTCCATATATTTTCCATTTCCCGGTATAACAATTACGCCATTATCCTCCGTAAACTGTATTCCTTCTTCGGAAAGAACGTCCTTGAAGAAATCTATACCGGGAGAGGAATTCTTGCAGGAAGCCAGGAAGAAATTCCGGGATGAATAGATTCTTGATCCCTTGGTTTTAGCAATGGATGAAAATGCTAGCATTCTCCATAGGGGATCATCATAGTGCTGGATACCTGCCATGACGGTATCGTCTGTATTACCTCTTTTTGCATATTCTATGCTTCCGAACTGTGTTTTCAGCATTCCGAAAAGAGCAGCCGAATCTGAAAGCATTATCCTGTGAGTTTCACTCAGTCCGGAAAGAAGCTGGTCAGGGGATTTTGAAAATTTATCATAGGCTTCATTCTGAGATACCGCATCAATCTTCTTAAGGTATGAATTAAAATTGCAGAATAACCCCCCGTCGACACACCGCGGTATCAGTGCGTGAGGATTTTCGAATAAGCCTTTCAGGTGATCAAGAAAATATTTCTGTTTTTCCTTTGACGCGGACTTGAGCCTCATGAATAGTTATTATTTATTGTCAAGCATCCTTATGGCTTCAGCCCTTACCGTCACCGGTATGGGAACCATGGATTCCACAAGCTGGACAGTAACCTCTTCCTTTCCGGCATCGATGGACATTATCTTCGCCTTTTCTCCCTTGAAAGGCCCGTCAATAAGTTCAACAAATGCCCCAAGTTCCAGTCCTGTGACTGCAGGTTTAGGCTTGAGATAATGCTCAATCTCTTCCAGTTTAATGTCTCCTTCAACGCTTCCCTTGTATCCTTTTATTCCCTTGGCTATGAAGCTTACCCTGTCTGTGTGCATAGTTTCAACAAAGACATATCCCTTTACTTCATATGGCGCCATTATTGCAAGAACTTCGTTCGTGGCGTTCTTGTCCCTCTCAATGCGTTCCTGTTTGTCTTTTTCGCTGCGCCTTTCGAGATCCTTCGTAACAGGGTATTCGTTCCCCACTGTGGTTTTAAGTGCCATGATTACTGGCGTAAGCGTGACACTGAATTTTTTCTCTATACGGTGAATACCGTCTTCGGAGCCAAGGACAAGCTTGAAAGTGGCCGTATCATTTAGATACCCTCCCTTCGGGCTTGTCACTGAAATGATTATTTTTCTGTCCTTCTTTGGTTCGACGTCGAATTCGTCCTCAACTTTTGTATTATCGAGCGGAGATAGGGTGAATGACTTACTTTTCTGGTCCTGGATTGTCAGGAACCATTCGATCAGGCTGTCGACCTGTTTGAACTCAGAAGTTATAGTCAACCTGAAGCGTCTTTTCGTAGATTGAATATTCCTTACAGTAACCGGTATGTCGAAATTCCTGTCGCATCCTATCTTAGCATCTGAGACCTGAAGCTTGATCCATTCAAACTGACTTTCAGTATTTTCCATATTAAAGTACCTCTACGGGAGATGTATGTAAACACCCATTACCAGGTAAATAAAGAACCCTACGAGGCCGAGGATCATGATCCCTGCTCCGGTAATGAGTATGACCTTGAGATATTCATCGCGTGTTGGCTTCTTTGCCATCTTGAGTATTCTTGAGTATTTTCCTTTTCCTATGCCCCCTATCTTTCGTTCAAATTTATTCTGAACATCAAGGAGCTTTTCATCAATGGTCATATTTGATTCAACTTCCCTTAGTTGAATTATGCATAAAACTTTTTAGGGAGAATTGTCCAGGAAAATATCAATTTATATCATAAAAAATTAAAAACAACATCAAAACATACTAACAGCATAATTAAAAAAAAGTTGGGTTGAGAAAAGAATGTGCCTGTGGCCCGCTTATTCTTAGGAGGTGATCCATCCGCAGGTTCCCCTACGGATACCTTGTTACGACTTAACCCTCCTCATTGACATCAGATTCGAGTTTGTCCTTTCGAACATACCCTCATCCAACACCAACTCGGATGGTTTGACGGGCGGTGTGTGCAAGGAGCAGGGGCATATTCACCGCGGGCTGTTGACCCGCGATTACTACGGAATCCACATTCATGAGGGCGAGTTACAGCCCTCAATCCTAACTAC
>JAMDDH010000012.1 GCA_023488885.1 Thermoplasmatota archaeon
CGGAGATCCGTTCCCCGTGAGTGCGTCGGCCTCTTGGCAGTCCATGAAGGATGAATACCTGTACATCAGAGATTAACCTGAAATCCCTGAAGCAGGTTCGACTGAGACTGCCTACGCTACGAACAGGTGCATAACATTGCACAATGTTTTGAGAACGGCTGGTGGTTATACCTAAAGCGGTACGCAAAGCACTGAAAATTCAGCCCGGATCCAAGGTTGTGATCAGACTGGAAACCGATCATTTAACTGTTGAGAAGCAGGAAGTTGATACCGTGGGCATCTTTGAAAGTATTGCCCGGAGTGGGGACCCTGTGAAAGAAATCCCGCCACGCTCGTACGATCAGGAACTGTCGGGTCGAAACAGATCATGATTTATCTTGACTCTAATGTTTTCATTTACGCTGTGCTGAATAATAAATTGATAGGAAAAGAGACGCGATCTATCCTGCCGCAGGTGCAAAATGGGGACATAAAAAGCTTCAACTTCCGAACTCACCTTCGATCAAGAATTTGCTTGCGGAAAATAATTATATATACAACCACATTGAAACAGGATATGTTATGAGTCCCTCTATAGTCATCAGCAAAATAGACGTTTCCAGGGTGCTTGAGGTTTCCGACTCCGAAGCGAGGAATGCAATATCCGCTCTCGGAAAAGTTGTCAAGTTGTCTGATTCACTTGACGTGTACTCAGTAGCTTATGAAACTGATGAAAACCTGGCCTTACCCATTCTGGAAAAAATTAAATCAGATGCCATGGAGAGGTTTCGTCTTTCCGATGTCAACATTGTTCAGAGGGTTGGCAAAATACCCCTGGGGGAATACTCACATATTGTAGCAGTGTGGGCAAGGAGAGTTGATGATGCCTTTTCGGCATGCAAATTCATTCTTGAGGAGATGAATTCCGAGCTGCCTATGTGGAGATATGAAGTTAAAGGAGACCATACTGAAACTGCATAAAGCATTTTTCTGGAGTTTTTGTCTCATTTCGTGTTTATAGCAGAATAGTGGCAAAAATATCGAATGCATTTCATACAATATTCAATATTTTCAGAATATTGACTGAAAATATTGGATCATTTTTAATATGCCATAAGCATGTTAAAGTATGATTGTAAAGAATAAATTCACGGGCGAGGTGTTCATGGAGATCAAGGATACCACCAGATCTGAAGCGCATGCAATTTTGAGAAATGGCGTCAAAGCAACCGGGAACATGGCTGAACTACCAAGATTCAAAATCTACGATTCCCTGATGGATATCTCTGATAAACTTAAGAAAAACAGTTCCGATCTTGCCCGGATCATAAGTATCGAAGCAGGTAAACCTATTAAATTATCGAGAAAAGAAGCCATGAGGGCGGCCAATACATTCCAGTTTGCTGCGGAAGAAACCAGGCGTGCACACGGAGAAACCGTCCCACTTGATGTAGAACCAAGAGGGATTCACAGAACCGCTTTCTTCAACAGGGTTCCTGTGGGACTGATTTACTCGGTGACCCCATTTAACGATCCACTGAATTTGGTCGCCCACAAAATAGCTCCTGCCATTGCGGCCGGAAATGCCATAATAAACAAACCTGCTTCTTTAGCACCAGTATCTGCGTTACGACTTAGTGAAATGGCTTCAGAAACCGATCTTCCAGACCATGCAGTTCAGGAAGTGATCAGCGTGGGAGGAGGTGAAATATCAAACCTGTTCCTGACCTCTGATGCAATAAAGATGATCACTTTCACCGGAGGAACAGAGGCAGCAGAAAAACTTGTCAGGAAAGCAGGCGTGAAGAAATACAGCATGGAACTTGGAAACAATTCCCCTGTTATAGTGTGGAACGATGCCGACCTCGATTCTGCCGCAGAGTCCATCGTTGATGCAGCATTCGAATCTCAGGGACAGAACTGCATACACGCACAGCGGATACTTGTCAAGAGCGACGTCTATGAATATTTCAGGAATAGGCTGATTGAGATAACTTCAAGGTTGAAGATTGGCGATCCATTGGATGAGAACACTGATATTGGTCCCATGATAACCGAGTCAGAGGCCATCAGAGTCGAAAATTCTGTAAAAGAGGCATGTGCCTTAGGCTCAAACTTGCTTGCCGGAGGCAACAGGGATGGATCCTTCATGGCACCAACCATTCTGGAGAACGTCCCACCGGAAAGTCCTGTCTGGAAAAAAGAGATATTCGGCCCTGTAATGATGATCATGCCTGTAGAATCAATGGACGAAGCAATAAATCTGGCGAACGATGTAGAATACGGCCTTCAGGCCGGAGTGTTCTCATCAGACATAAACCTGGCGATGCAGGCAATTGAACGCTTGAATTTTGGTACCGTTCTGATCAACGACTCATCCGATTTCAGGATAGATACTATGCCGTTCGGCGGCATGAAGAAAAGCGGTATTGGCAGGGAAGGCGTCAGATTTTCTATGGAAGAAATGTCTGAGATAAAACTTGCGATTATTAAGCGTTGATTATTTGTAATTTGAGAGCTCTATGAGATTACCATCCGGTTCTCGCAAATAGACGGAGTTGATGCTTCCGGTTGCCCCGGTTCTTGTAACCGGGCCTTCAATGATATTTACGGAGTGTGATTTAAGTTCATTAACCACATCCTTTAGATCTGTTGCTGATATCAGGCATATATCTGCTGAACCCGGATTCGGAGAAAGAGCCTTTGGTTCAAACTCCTTTCCGTACTCATGCAGGTTAATCTTTTGAGCACCGAATGATAATGCTTTCCTGCCGTTTCCAAACTCAATCACTTTCATGCCAAGGACTTCTGAGTAAAATTTCACTGTCCTGGCAGGGTCCCGAACAGTGAGAACAATGTGATCGATTCGGTTTATTTCCATCTTAAGACTCCGGTTTTTTAGCCCTCATTCTTTTTATGACCTCTTCACCGAATTCGGAGCACTTGAGAGGTTTTATGTTAAGAACTCTTGCAAGGTCCTGAGTCACTTTCTGATCTCGATAGGCAGACATGATTGCTTCTTCAAGTATATCTGCAGCTTCGCTCCACCCTATATGTCTCAGCATCATTTCCCCTGAAAGCATAAGCGAGGTGGGGTTTGCCACATCCATGCCAGCATACTTCGGTGCTGTACCATGAACTGCTTCAAATATTGCATAAATGTCGCCGACGTTCCCTCCCGGGGCAATTCCAAGCCCGCCGACCTGAGCAGCAAGAGCATCTGACAGATAGTCGCCATTGAGATTTGTAGTAGCGATCACATCGTAATCCTCTGTTCTCGTGAGTATCTGCTGGAACATGTTGTCTGTGATCCTGTCTTTTATGATGATCTTACCCTCATACATTCCAGGTTCCTTGAGGTATTCTTCTTCTGTGACGGTCTGTTCCTTGAATTCGTTTGCCGCAACCTCATAACCCCATTCCTTGAACGCGCCCTCCGTGAATTTCATAATGTTTCCCTTATGGACAAGCGTCACGTTCTTCCTTTTGTTTTTTATCGCGTATTCAAGTGCTTTTCTCACCAGTCTCGTTGATCTGAACCTGCTTATAGGCTTGATTCCGATGCCTGTATCATCCGTAAGATTTATGGAGAAGTTTTCGGAAATGAATTTTCTGACCATTGACGCTTCAGGTGAATCGTATTTCCATTCTATCCCTGAGTAAAGATCTTCTGTGTTTTCCCTGAATACTATCATGTTCATTTTTTCCGGATTTTTTACTGGTGAAGGGACTCCTGGAAAAAATTTGACAGGCCTGATATTCGCGTAAAGATCGAAATACTGTCTAAGTGTCACATTCAGGCTCCTGAAGCCACGGCCTATCGGCGTTGTCAGTGGACCCTTAATGGAAACGACACACTTCTTCAACTGATCCAGGGATTCCTGCGGAAGATGCTTTCCAGTGGACTCCATCGCTTCTTCCCCGGCCAGCACTTTCTCCCATACTATATTTCTATCTCCATTATAGGCTATTTCCAATGAAGCGTTGATAACTGAAATTGATGATTTTGTTATATCCGGACCTATGCCGTCTCCCTCAATGTATCCGATGGTGGGATTATTCGGGATTTCGAGACCTTTACCTTCAGAGACCTTAATGTAACTCATGATAGTCTACAAGGGATTGTTTATTGATTTTTATATTTTGCATTCACACGGCGTTCATAAAATCTGAACCTTTGAAAATCATATTCCGTGTGAGGAAACGCGTTTGTAGAAACACAAAACAGGATACCCGTTATGCAGTTATTTTTACTACGAAACATTTTAGTACCATTGGCACAAAAAAAATTTCCAGTGAGGTATACACTGGAAATTCTATCCACAAAATCTGACTGATTTTAAGTCTTAAATCCCGCTTGCGATAGGAATGTAAGAAACATTATAAACAAAGATACTATGAATTGTGAGTGGAGCCAGATAATTATCTCGCAGGCGTTCACTGTTTCCCTGTGTTTCCCAAAATATCTGCTAAACTTCGATTGGTGAACCACTTGCCACCGTTTATCTGGAAAGTCCTCCTATTTGGATTGTGAAAAAATGATAAGTGCTGTTCTTGGTATGCAGTTTGGTGATGAGGGGAAGGGTAAACTTACAGATTTCCTGAGTGACAGGTTTCAGGTAGCCGTCAGATTCAACGGCGGAGGAAATGCTGGGCACACCGTTGTTGTAAATGGAAAGACTTTCAAGTTCCATCTGGTCCCTTCCGGTTCCCTGAGGTGTGAAACTGTGGTTTTGGGAAACGGCATGGTAATTGATCCGCATGCATTGATCCAGGAAATAGATAATCTTAGGGCTTCAAAGTGCAAAGCCAGTATCAAGATCAGCAAGATGGCACATGTTGTTACTCCTATGCACAAGGTTCTCGACAGGAAGGAAGAAGAAATAAGATCAAAACTGAGCATAGGGACTACAGCACAGGGGATAGGCCCAACCTATGAGGACAAGTATGCCAGAACCGGGATAAGGATGATTGACCTGCTGAGCGCTGAAATACTCAGGGAAAAGATAGACACCATATTCAGGATGAAAGAAAGCCTCCTGAAAGATACTGAATTCTCAAGCCCTTCCGCAAGAGAAACTATGGTTCTAGACCTGTTCAGGAGCGGAAAGCTTCTGGAACCATACATGGAATACACGGAGGTTACTGTCAGGCAGCTTTATGATGAGGGTAAAAGCATTCTTTTTGAGGGTGCACAGGGAACCATGCTTGACATAGACTTCGGAATGTATCCCTTCGTCACGTCTTCCAATGCTCTGGCCGGTGCTCTTTCACTGGGTGCTGGTTTTCCGTTCAGGAAGGTGGACTATGTGATTGGCGTGGTTAAGGCATACATGTCGAAAGTTGGAGCCGGACCTTTCCCGACAGAGATTCAGGGTGATGATGCCCATAATCTGCGAGAACTTGGTCGCGAATATGGTACCACTACCGGGAGACCTAGAAGAGTCGGCTGGCTGGACATTCCGCTTCTCAGGTATGCCATAAAAATGAATGATGCTGACGCGCTGGCGATCACCAGGCTGGATACGCTCGGAGAAATGGATAAAATCAGGGTATGTGTGTCTTATAAAAAAGATGGTCAGGAAATAGATTACATACCCAGAACGTTTCGTGAAATGGATGATCTGGAACTGGAGTATATAGATGTAAAGCCCTGGGGAAAAATCAGTGAGAGCTTAATCAAAGAACATAATTTCGCAGTTCTTCCGGAACCCATGAAGGATTACATAAAGCTAATAGAGAATCATCTGAAAGTACCAGTAGACGTGATCTCCCTTGGCCAGGGGAGGGAAAACACCCTGGTGAGAGATGGATCAAGACTCAGAGATCAAGAACCATTTTTACAGGACAGTGATCAGAGCCTCTGATATTCGCCAGTATCTCCGACGAAATTACTCTGTTGCGAAGATCGTCGGAAACCACAAAATAATCGATTCTCCAGCCGATATTTCTCGATCTGGCATTGAATCTGTAAGTCCACCATGTATAGTTTCCCGGTTCGCTGTTAAACATCCTGAATGTATCTACATAACCGTCATTAAGGAATTCTGTCATCCACTCTCTTTCCTGGACGGTGAAACCGGCGTTATTTATGTTATCCGCAGGCCTGGCGATGTCAACTTCCATGTGCGCTACGTTAAAATCCCCACAGATAACAACTGGTTTCACTTCTCTAAGGGAATTGCAGAACTTGTGCAATGCCCTGTCAAATTGAAGTTTAAAGTCAAGACGGTTGAGATCTCTCCCGGAATTAGGGAAATAGACGTTCAGAAACCAGAAGTTTTCAAATTCAATTCCACATACCCTTCCTTCTCCGTTAAATTCAGGAATTTCGGTTGAGTCTATAATCCCGAGAGAAGGAAGCCTGTTGAGGACCGCAGTTCCGCTGTATCCTTTTTTTCTGGCGGGATTCACAATGATCCGGTAATCCAGTTCTTTTATCTTTGCTGGAATATCAGATTCGCCCGCCTTGATCTCCTGAAAGGCAATGATGTCAGCATTTGATTCTGTGATGAATTCCAGCAGGCTGCTCTTTGCTGCCGCACGTATACCGTTGACATTCCATGATACGAGGGAAATCGACATGGTAACCTTTAAGATAACCAGTGAGGATTAATTTTTCCCAGATCCTGGTCATTGAAAAGTTTATGCGTATTCTGTACATTGAAACCGACAGATCTTGCAACGAGATGAATTTGGAATGAATGACAGCTTCCAACCATGGAGTACGTAACATATTTGTGCCAAAGTTGGATTAGTTATACTATATGCCAGTAGAAACAAAGATTATAAATCTACTAGGAAAAAAAGTTTTTTACAGATACACTGGCGATCCTGGAGGCAACGGAAAAGTCCTCCTCACTCATGGAATGAGGTTCACCTCAGAGGACTGGCTCAGGCATGATCTGCTGGAAAGAATAGCTAAACTTGGTTTTGAAGTCTATGCCATCGATTATCCGGGATTCGGGAAATCGGAAACCAACGAATCTGCAGTCATATCATCGTCTCCATCAGGTGCCGGGAATCTTATAGAAGAGTTTACCAGAAGCATCGGCGGAAACTGGACATGCATCGTCGGTCCATCCATGGGAGGACTGATTGCCCTGTCTGCAGTTATATCTCATCCTGACAGATTCCGATCTGCCGTCGTGATTGGAAGTGCCGGTTTTGACGCCCTTAAGCCACGGCTCACAAACATCAGGATTCCGGTTTTGATTTTCTGGGGAGAAAACGACCCCGTCATTGATCCTGCGGTGGGCAGGAAATTTCAGGAGATTATTCCCAATTCCACGCTGCACATCCTGAAATCTGCCGGTCATGCAGCCTATTTAGATTCACCGGATGAATTTCTTGATCTCTTGAATGATTTTCTTTCCGGGATTACAGGCAAAAGAAATATCTGATTATAAAAATTGCAAAATTAGTTAAAAAACCTGGGGATAAAAATTAAAGACTTTTCCTAAAAACCACCTGATCAGTGGTTCACCTTCGGGTTCATGTTTTGCACAATCAGCAATTCAATAAACGTATGCTGCGTTGAACAAATATATAAACCGAGTTTAGCTTCTTCAGCTATTTTTCTCCGGTCTCAGATTCTCCTACTCTTCCCCGGTCAGTTCCACATCCCACTGATAAACCTTTGCCTCGTTCTTCCTGAGGTATTCCACCACCTGGCTGCTTCCCTTTTCTTCCACTAGCATCACGCCGTTTGCATACTTAATGTACCTGAATTGATCGAAAGTCGGGAAAAATCGGGAAATGATCAGGGCAGGGGCAGGCTATAGGAGGAATTATTAAACACAGCAATAAACGTAGCAATATTTAAATAAAAATTTCATTTAATATCTTATGTATCGGAAGCAACTGTTAGGTACATTAACGGTTATTGTTGGCCTAATGCTGATAATGATGGGCTTTGCTGGTATTTATCAGGTCAATAAAGATAACCTGTATTCGCAAAATAATCCAATTAATTATGTCAACCAGCAGATAATGGATGACGCGAGTCATTTTAATATGAATCAAATCAGTACCTCGACCAAAGTCATTAATGCAAGCGGCACAACTATCTTAATAAAATCAGGAGTTTTTCATGAAAACAGGTCTGTAACCGGACTTTCAATCGTGATCTCTGTTAACGGGACACTATATTCAGCCACTTTTTCCATAATAAAGAACACTTCCATTTCATCCTGCGAATTGACAGTGATACCGATTTATGGCGGAGATCTAAATAAGATCGAGAGTATGAATATCACGAAGTCTCAGTTCGCTGATGCCCGTTCTGCTCAGTCCAGCTCTTCAGTGGCTCTCAACGGATTTTCATATGGATGGTTAGGATTTGCCATAACTCTGGATCAGCAACAGACTCAAGAATTAATAGCACTGTTAACCTCAGGAGCCGGGATTTCTGCTTTCATTATAGCAGTTGCAGGTGTCACAGTTGCTGCAGGTCTTATTGCTGCCATAGTCGCGTTGGTTTTAACACTAACAATTTCATACATAACATTCATGGACGCTTACGGGAATTTCCAAGGCATATATTTTGCTGAAACATGGGCAGAAGTGGGCTGGATTGGGGCACCAGAAAATTCTGTTCCTTGGGGGTTCTAAAGTGCGGGGAAAATGGTTGATAACAGGAAGTGTTATGTTATTCATCGAACTATACATAATAGCATCTTCATATCTCAAGGTGAGTGGGAACAAGGTCCAGTTGCCCCTCTTCCCATTTGGTAGTGGATATACTGGTTTTTTTATTTCAATATGGATTGCCATAGCACTATCGATGTCGCTCATACTCCTTCGCCTTTTTTATGACAGACGCAAGAAATACCTATAACCGGTTCATTTAATGTTACGCCCAGATGGAAGCAGAATCAAAAGTATCAGCTTTTTTCATATTGTGGTGAAAATTACATGAAATCGTGAGTGTCCCGCTAAATTCAGATCATATTTTGAGGACCTTTTCTAAAAACTCAGACCAATTTTAGAAACCCTTCCAAATTTGATTTGCACTCGGACTTATATTCTTCAGGTTCCACTGACCATTATTGATGTCGAAACCTTTATTCATGCCTGTTTCATGTGTATTTATAATGAGCTCATTGCGTGATTTCAGCATTCCCGAAGCGTATAAACAGATCAGCAGCATGGACACACTTGCCAGTCTCGAACCAATGGTAGACTGGAACTCCCTGGGATCCATGGTGTCTTCTCTCTTCAAAAACAACACAGAGAAGGGTGGAAGGCCCAACTTCGACGAGATCACCATGATCAAGACACTGTTCATACAGGAACTTTACGGCCTCAGTGATGAGGCAACAGAGAGAGAACTCTATGACAGGATATCATTCAGGCATTTCCTCCACTATCCGGAGAAAATGCCCGATGCCAGGACCATATGGCTGTTCCGCGAAAGGCTGTCATCATCCGGCATGGACAAAAAACTCTGGGAGATCATATGGAAGCAGTTCAACGACAGGGGCATAAGGATCGAAAAGGGGGTTATACAGGATGCCTCATATATTGAGACTGATCACGGAAAACATGGAAGGAAGAAGCCTCCCGTTCCTGTTGATCCCGAACCTCCGCGGACAACGAAGGATGAGAAAACAGTTGAGACGCCTGGGAATGATAATGCTGCTGATGCAGGACAGAAGAGAAGGATGACAAGGGCCGAGAAGAAAGCCGCGAAGATAAGGGCAGCTGAGAAGAAGAGGCTCCAGAGGGATGAAAGAAAATCTGCAAGGACAAGAAGATCCAGGGACGGCACATTCGCAAAGAAGGACAGCAAAACACATTTCGGGTACAAGCTTCACAACTCCGTTGGCGTTGACATGCCGCTGATCAGGCAGTTTGTCGTGACAACCGCTTCACTGCATGATGCCAATGTTGATCTGAGCATACCGGATCTGCCCTGTTATCGTGACAGGGGATACCAGGGTGCACCATGCAGGGGAATAGATGCAACAATGGATCGCGCCTCGAGGAGCACTCCCCTGACAATTGATCAGATGCGCAGGAACCGCAGGATCACGAGGAAGAGATCACCCGGAGAAAGACCTTACTCAATCATCAAGGGAAAATTCAACGGTGGTCATGTTTATGTGACAATGGTGAGGCGTGTTCGTGTAAAGGCGATGTTCAGGTGTCTCTGCTACAATCTTTTCACCCTGATGAACCTGAAAAAACATGGGAAGATAGCGGCAGCTATCTAAAATGAGCGGGAAATAAGGAAAAAACTAAACAATTTTCAGAGGAATCTGCCCATTCAGTGACAAGAACAGATCAGAAATCCGGGTTTCGCGTTGTTTTGTCAGGAGACCAGTAAGATTATAGAAAAGGTGTAAAAATTATTGGTATGTGCCCCTAGGACACACTTATTGTTCCAATTTTTGGCGTGAACATATACTGCCCGGGGGTAATCTGGAGATCGGTAGTCAGGTTGAATTCAATTACCAAGTGAACAGTTGATCCTGCGGTTATGTTAATGGGATGCGTCAGGAACGCGAATTGCGCATTCATTGGAATTGTTGTGTTGA
>JAMDDH010000018.1 GCA_023488885.1 Thermoplasmatota archaeon
CTAAGCTTCAAGAATTAAATAGGCTGTAACTATTTTCCCGGTATGCCTGTTTATGAATTTGAAGGAAGGGTGCCTGTAATAGATAAGACGGCTTTCGTTTTCCCAAATGCGATCATAATAGGGAAAGTTACTATCGGCAAGAATGTCTGGGTAGGTCCCGGCGCAGTTCTCAGGGGTGACTATGGTGAGATATCAGTCGGTGACTATACTGCTGTTGAGGATAATGTTGTCATCCACGCAAGACCCGGGGAAGAAACGAGTATAGGGGAACATGTGACACTGGGGCATCTTTGCGTTATACACACAGGCAAAATTCAGAACTGGGCGGTGATTGGCATGAATTCAACAGTGTCGGATTTCTCTACAGTCGGCGAGTGGGCCGCTGTTGCAGAAGGCGCAGTTGTAAGAAGCAGAACGGAGATTCCTCCCGGAGCAATTGCAGCTGGTGTCCCGGCTAAAGTCATCGGCACAGTCTCCGCAGAATACAGGGATCTGTGGACAAAGTATAAGGAAAATTACAACACATTCAGTTCAAGATACAAATCAAACCTCATCGAAGTGCCAACGAAATAATTTAAGTCCAAAGGCAGATTCATGATGTGATGTTGAATCACATTCCTATACTTGATATCAGGGCCAGGAAAGTAATAGATTCACGTGGAAATTTTACAGTTGAAGCAACTGTATTTCTGGACGGTGCCGTGGGCACATGCTCAGCACCGTCAGGTGCCAGTACCGGTGCTACCGAAATGCAAGCCTTCCCTCAGGGAGGACCTGACAAATCAATTTCATTTCTGGAAAAGAATCTCAGATCCAAACTGATAGGTTTTAATGCCCTGAACCAGGGGGGACTTGACCGCACCCTGATAGAAACTGACGGCACGGAACTTCTCTCCAACATTGGGGGGAACATGGCAACAGCAATATCTGTGGCAAATTCAAAAGCCGTTGCCGAAAAGCTTGACATCCCGCTTTACCGTTATGTGGGCGGTGCACTGGCAAATAAACTTCCGAGACCAATGGGCAATGTAATCGGAGGCGGAAAACATTCCAGAAATGGCACGACAATACAGGAATTTCTTGTGTCATCGCAGGGAAAGACCTTCCTCGAGTCTGCATATCTCAATACCCGAGTTCACAAAAGAATCGGTGAGATATTGTCAGAAAAATTCAGCAATATCAGTGTTGGTGTCGGGGACGAAAGGGCATGGACAGTAAGTCTTGGGGACATTGAGGCGGTTGAAGTAGTCAGGAGAGCAGTTCAGGATATTTCTTCAGAATCTAAGACAAAGATACTTCTCGGTGTTGATTTTGCAGCCACTTCATTTTATGAGAAAGGCTCCTATGTCTACAAGGACAGATCGAGAACAAGAGACGAACAAATTGATTTCTCAGTCTCGTTTTCAAAGGATTTTGGCTTCTACTTTATAGAGGATCCGATGGAGGATACAGATTTTGAAGGATTCGCAGAAGTTACTCGAAGGGCAGGTGGAAGAAGTGTTATTGTTGGGGACGATCTTTACACAACAAACCCGGAGAGAATAAAGAAAGGCATTGAATCAAAGTCAAGCAATGGAGTCCTCATAAAAGTGAACCAGATAGGAACGCTGTCTAGGACATGGGAAGCGGTCAAAATTGCAACGGCGGCAGGAATGAGGAACACAGTTTCTCACAGGAGCGGCGAGACAACCGATGACTTCCTTGCCCATCTTTCAGTTGCTTTTGCCTCAGAATTCATAAAAACAGGCACAATAGGTGGGGAAAGGCTGGCAAAGCTCAATGAGCTCATCAGGATCGAAGAGGATTTCCAATAGGGCTCATTCATGCTATACATCCTAGGACTAGGGTTGAGGGGAGTTTACAGCCTCAGTCTTCAGGAAAAGGATATACTCTCCAGATGCGAACATATATTTTTTGAGACTTACACATCTGTTTCACCGTCACAGACAATTGACCAGCTTTCGTCGATGCTGAATAGGGAAGTGAAAAGAGCAGGAAGAGAAGAGGTAGAGAATCCGGTCGCATTGCTTTCACTGGCATCCGGGAACGACGTATGCCTCCTGGTAACAGGGGACCCACTTTCTGCGACAACACATAATCAGTTGAGGGTGGATGCACACATGGCCGGAATCAATGTTGAAGTGATAGAGAATGCTTCAATACTTTCAGTTATACCAGGGAAGCTTGGTCTATTCCCATACAGGATGGGCCCTCCGGTGTCGTTGCCTTTTCCCGAGGATAATTTCCTTCCCCGGAGTGTCTGCCAGAAGATTAAGTTCAATCAGGATTCAGGGTTTCACACAATAGTCCTACTTGACCTGAGGGAAGGTAGAACAATGTATTCATTTGAGGCTGTGGATGTTTTGCTGAGGATGGAGGAGAGATACTCGATTGGTGCCATCAGCAGAAACAGCATGATATGTGCTGCAGTAAAAGCGTCGCAGGATGGGGAGAAGATAATTTGGGACAGTTCTGAAAACATTCTCGACCTTAAACTTGAAGAGTCGCCTGTAGCGCTTGTCATACCATCCTCGCTTAACCACAACGAGGAATATTTCCTCAGCAGGTTCTCTAAAAAATGTGATTATTTCAGATAATTTTCAGCAAGTTGCATTACAAAGTTGACCGGCACACTGTATTTTTTTGACACATACTGAGGATCCATTGTGTCTGAATAGTCATACAGAATGTTTTTTGTAAAATCGTCAGGAGAAATATTGTTTATGTAGCTGTGCAGTTCGCCAAGTATGGCGTCTTTTTCAATAATAAGCTCCATCCTAGCGTTCATGATATCCGAGAGTTTTCGGTTAGTTTCCTCCAGCCTTCGTGTGAGTTTTCTGTGATCAAGCAACTTGTCAGCGGGCTTTGACAAAGGGTCTACGGGGAGTTCATATCTCCGGACTTCAATAAAATTTTTAGAATAATCCGCCACAAGGGTAGAAAACCCTGTGGGCCTGTATATTTTTCTCGAGGCGCCCGAAGCGCTCGGGATTAAACCAACAGATGAGATCAGGTTAGCTTTTTCAAGCAGGTCAAGTTGCTTGATTATCGCCTGCTGTGACACCCCAATCCATCTGCTGATCTGAAGTGCGTATGACTGATCGAGGATCAAGCTTCTCAGGATTTCGCGTCTTGTATGGTTCTCGATGGCCGAAATGAAAGCTTCAATGTCCTCATCGATCATAGGGGGATACCTCAGTTAATGGATATTCTTCTTCCGGTCTCCGTATCATCTCTGGCCCTTTCTATGGTAAGGTCCAGTATTCCGTTAACAAATTTTGCTGAAGCAGATTCCGGTTTTAGGTCGTATTCAAAGTCTATTTTCTTGTGGTACTTCCTAGGTCCTGTTTTCACCGATATAACTACACTTCTTTCAGCTACGCTCAGGTCAATGTTTTCTTTTGAGATACCTGGTAGTTCATATGTGATGTATACCTTGTTCTTGTCCACATTGAGGTCAGTGATCGGTTCCCTCACGTCCTTTTCAACTCTCTCCACTGAGTCCTCAATCCTCGATTCAGCTACGTTCCCAAATTCCTCGAATTTTGGTTTACCATCCGGGCCGATCTTGTAGGTGAAACCATAAACATACGGCCCATATACGCTGGCATCCGGATCTTTCAGCATTCTATCCCATGTCTTCATCATTCTTTCAGTCAATTTGTCGAAGTCAAAACCAAAGTTTTCGAAGAACTCATCAAATTCATCCTTCCAGTCATCATCTTCTCTTCGTCTCCTATATCTATATGTCATTATTCATATCCTCCTGTTGTCAACTGTTAGTTGACAACTAACAATTACAAGCTCTTATTTAAAATTTTTTACAATATAACTTTTGAATGGGGAGCAAGTGAATTAAAGATAAAATAATAATGCTCAGTTTATATCTCGGGACCGTTCATAGTGGTATTCTTCAGTTTAGTGCTTCTCAATTCCACCTTCAAAGAGTGTTCCAAGTATTAGGCCAAATACGAGATTTGCAGTGAACGAGGAACCAATATAGAGGATAAGGCCATATGTGTAAATGGCGCCAAATAATCCAGAAACATTTGAAATCAGCCATATTATAAGAGAATAATAAACGCCCTTGGTCTTACCACTCTTACCAGGAATTTTATCGTGGATTGCTGCGAATATCGTTCCAAATATTATTCCGCCAATGATTCCAAGTACGCACATAACGAGTGGGATAAGGAGACTGGCTGACAGAACAGAGGACCCAAACTGCAACGGGTATCCTACAGTAGAAAGATTTCCAAAAACACCAAAGTGTATTATTATCTCTGGGAGTATAGATTCTATGCCTCCCCATGCGATGCCGCCGATCAATCCCGCCTTGATTCCGACGACAACGTTGTCCATTATATTCCATGGGAGACATCTATTAATTTTTTCCTTTGCTTTTGAACAGAATATATTTTTGGCCCTGCGTACTGTAATTTCAATTAATTGAAATAAAGAGATGATCCGTCCGTCTGAAGAAGGTTATTTACCGAATCGTTTATCCGGTGACGACTAGAAAGTGACTCTCCCCCTGCAGAAAATTAGAAGATTGAACTCAGCGGCAGGTATTTCCTACGCTCTTGTCGGCGGGTCGCTTTGGGGAATTTCGGGCACCGTTTCATCAATTCTCTTTTCACAGTATGGAATGCCATATCTGAGTCTTGTGACAATACGAATGCTTCTTCCCGGGTTTATTTCACTTATAGTTTTCAGGCCTGTGTTCCCCAAGGGTGATTTGATTCGCTTTCTCCCGTTTTCTGTCATCGGCCTCTTCGGCGTCCAGATTTTCTATCTTGCTACAATTGCATATTCCAACGCGCCTACAGCGACACTTCTCCAATACCTATTTTTTCCCATGGTAATTGCAGCGGAAGTAGCTATGAAAAAGATCGGTTTCACATCGGCAATCGCAATCTCTTTGTTGCTTGCTATTTTTGGAACGTTTGAATTATCCACCGGTTATCCTTTGCAGACTTCTGGAATAATCCTGAGCGAGGGAGCCCTGGTTTTAGGCCTCCTTTCTGCATTAACTGCGGCATACTACACTCTGGGAGCATCCACATTGATCAGGAAACATGGCACTATACTTGTGGTTAGCTGGGGTTTTATCATAGGAGGTCTAATCTCAGTTCCATTCAGCATCGTACCAACTTTGGAATTCTTCAACAAGGTAAATCGTCCTGAAATTGTACCACTCATTTTACTGATAATGTTCGTGGCAATCTTCGGTACGATCATAGCCTTCGGGCTGTACATGAAGAGCATGAATAGGATAAGTGCCACAAAAGCATCACTGGCCGGCACAATGGAACCGATTAGCGCTGCGTTATCCTCAGCACTTTTTCTTGGTATTTTCCTGACTCCTATGCAGTATGTCGGAGGAGCAATGATAATCTGTGCCATTCTAGTAGTTCAGTTCTTTTCAAGAGAAACGAGAAATTGATTCCGATAAGGATTGGAAGTATAATTTCCCGTCAAATTGCATTATATTCGTTTTCAGTAATTTTCCGTTTGGATGTTTAAGATGGCAACTCACATCAGCAATGCAGGTAGGGCCTTTCAGGGAGTTACAAATGTTAGTCTGCTGGATTAAAATCTTTATAATCGTCGAAGGTATCCAGACAATCAGCTAGCTCTAATATTAAGTGATTCTCATGGCTGAGCAATATTTAAACACAGAATCGGACATTCTTATTATAGGGGCCGGTGGAGCAGGAATGAGGGCAGCTCTGGCTGCTTCAGACGCAGGCTTAAAAGTAACAGTGGTTTCCAAGTCTTTGCTTGGCAAAGCCCACACTGTTATGGCCGAAGGAGGTATAGCTGCTTCACTGGGGAATGTTGATCCGAAAGATAACTGGCAGGCTCATTTTGGCGATATAATTGAGGAAGGCGTATACATTTCGAACTGGAGGATGGCAGAGATTCTCGCAAAGGAAGCTCCCCAGAGGGTATACGAATTGGAGAGGTACGGGGCATTATTTGACAGAACGCCAGACGGGCGAATTCTTCAGAGAGCCTTCGGTGGTCATTCTTACAGGAGGTTATGCCACGTAGGTGACAGAACCGGTCTGGAGATCATACGCACCCTTGAAGATCAGGTTATTCACAGGCAGAATGTCAAGATTATTGACGAACTGTATATAACAAGCCTTTTGAAGAAGGATGGAAAAGTTATCGGAGCTATCGGTTTAAAAATGGACAAGGGAGAGTTCCATTGCTTCAAAGCCAAGGCAGTTGTACTAGCAACTGGTGGTTGCGGAAGAGTATACAAGATAACGTCCAACTCGTGGGAATCCACCGGAGACGGTCTCGGACTTGCTTACAGAGTAGGTGCCAAGCTTCAGGACATGGAAATGATACAGTTCCATCCAACAGGTATGGTCTATCCGCCTGGCGTAAAGGGATTACTTGTTACAGAGGGAGTTCGTGGAGAAGGTGGTATACTCTATAACAGTAAGATGGAAAGATTCATGGAAAGATACTCACCTCAGAAAAAAGAACTGGATGCAAGAGACGTAGTTGCGAGGGCAAACTACGCTGAAATTCAGGAGGGAAGGGGAACAGAGCACGGGGGAGTTTACCTGGATATATCATACAAAGGGGCTGATTTTGTAAAACAGAAGCTTCCCAGCATGTATATGCAGTTCATGGAATTCGCAGGAGTGGACATAACGAAGGAAAAAATGGAAGTTGCTCCGACAACACATTACCAGATGGGTGGCGTTAGGGTTGATCCTGACACTGGCATGACGGATGTCAAGGGCCTTTTTGCGGCCGGAGAGATCGCGTGTGGATTGCACGGTGCCAACAGGCTTGGCGGAAACTCACTTGCAGATATTCTCGTCTTCGGAAAGAGAACCGGTGAGGGTGCCACAGATTATGCCAAAACTGCCGAACTTGTGGAAGTGCGGGAAGAGGACATCCAGAATGAAATCTCCAGGGTACTCTCTTTCCTGAAACCGGATGGAATCAATGCCTATGACCTCATCGATGAACTCACCTCAACTATGTCTGATAATGTCGGAATTGTCAGGGAACCCGATCGCCTGAACATAGCACTAGCTAAAATACTTGAATTGAAGGAAAAATACCCTAAAGTATCAGCTCCAGGAGGACGAAAATACAACCATGGACTTCTTGCGGCAATGGAACTTAGCAATATGCTCGTGGCGACAGAAGCAATTGTCCGTTCTGCAATAATGAGACCTGAAAGCAGGGGCGCCCACACAAGGAAGGATTTTCCAAAGAAGGACCGGGCATGGCTGAAAAACATACTATGCAGCGATGTGGGTGGAGAAATGAAATTGGATACTGAGCCTGTCCCAACAATACCTGCTGAATTAATGGAACTTGTCAAGCAGGAGGTCTATTAATGGAAGAAAAAATTATTTTAAATATCTATAGGCAGGACCCATCTATCGAACAAAAAGGGCAACTCCAGAAATTTGAGGTACCATATGTCGACGGGATGGTAGTTCTTGACGCTGTCAGGTATGTTCAGGAGAAACTGGACACAACACTTGCCATAAGGTGGAATTGCAAGGCTGCAAAATGCGGATCCTGCTCTGCCGAGATTAATGGAATGCCGAGACTGATGTGCAAGACCCGGGTGGATACGGTTGGGCACAACATCACTGTTACACCAATGGGTGCATTTCCTCTCATTAAGGATCTTGTAACAGACGTCGGTGAGAACTGGGAAATCCTGAGAAAGATCCCCAAATTCACTCCCAGGGAAGATATGGAATCTCCATGGAAAATGCAGCAGATGGACGTCGAAAGATCAAAAGAATTCAGAAAGTGCATTGAATGTTTTCTCTGTCAGGATGTATGCCACGTGATCAGGGAACATTCAACACCATACTTCGGACCACGGCATGTTGTCAAGGCTGCATCAATGGATATGCATCCTCTGGACTCTGAAGATAGGTCCAGAATGCTGGATCAGGTTGGCGGACTGGGCTTCTGCAATATAACGAAATGCTGTCAGGATGTCTGCCCGGAACACATTCATATCACGGATAACGCCATAATACAGGAGAAGGAAAGGGCAGTCGACAACTTCTACGACCCGCTTGCCAGGCTTATTAAGAGGAAAAAAACAAAAGAAAGGAGTGTTGCATAAATGATATCAAATGACCCAAAACAGAAAACAAACAGAGCAATGACCCGGCTCATACCTTCGGAATTCCTGGAACTTAACTGGAGGGTTGGAACGTTTATTCTCATGATAGTTCTCGGAATATACTTAATGATGATTTACCCAATGACCGATCAGGTAAATGGACTCATCGATCCGTTCTATTCCCCAACGGTCCTGATACTTCCGTTCATCGGTCTTTTCAGGCTCACGTGTTATGCTTACAGGAAAGATTACCACAGGCATATCTTCAATCATCCAAGAGCTTGTGAGATCGGTTTCAGAGCGGAAACAAAGGGAAGAGAATATACTGGAGAAACAAGGTTATTCAGAATTGAGAATCTGCACAGGTGGTTTATGTATTTCGCCGTTCTGATACTTCCATTCTTTTTCTATGACATATATCTTGCAATAGTTACCGAAGGAGGAATCACACTTGGCATAGTTCTTCTTGGAATAAATGCCATATTTGTGACGCTTTACACCCTGTCATGCCATGCGGTGAGACACCTTATCGGTGGAAACACCGACTGCTTCAGTTGCAAACATAATGTCAGGCAGAAACTGTTCAGTGGCCAGACAAAGATGAACCTGCACCATGAAACACTCGCATGGATTAGTCTTACCATGTTCTTCCTCGTCGACCTGTACATCAGGGGGCTGCAGGCTGGAGTCCTGCCCAATATAATGCTGATACACTGAGGTGAATGAAAATGGCAAAAAGAAATCTTAGCAGTGTGAGATATCCGCTTTTCTTCGCAGGAATTTTTCTGATAGAACTAGGTGGGTTACTTTTCCACTTCCTGAAGATACCGTTAGTCGATGTGGCAGTATTCGCGGCACTGGGGTTTTTAATTTACTTCCTTTCCATAGCAGTGCCGTGGTCCTGAGCCTTTTTCTCTTTTAATTTTTTAATCCTATTTCTTTTCTTGAATTCTGTACTGAGCCACCATATAACTATTGCCGCGCCGACTATCAGAGCCACAATTGTCAGTTCATCGAAGAATCCAAGAATTTGTTCCCAGTGCGGTCCCAGAATGTACCCGAAATATATCAGGATCGAATCCCAGATCAAGGAACCAACGAATGTAAGCGCAATAAAATGTATGCGGTTCATTTTTGCTATCCCGGCAGGTATGGAAATGAATGTCCTGAAAATAGGGGTCAGGCGCGTGAAAAAAACCGATAGTGCCCCGTATTTCTCGAACCATACCTGAGTTTTATTTATGGACTTCTTGTCAAGGAAGAAGAATTTCCCGTATTTCAGGATCACCGGGATTCCGCCATAGTCACCAAGCATGTAGGCAAGGTAAGCCCCTACCACGTTACCAATGGTTCCGGCCATCAACAGCACAATAAATCCGGGAATGCCTAAAACAGGTCCAAGAGTATTGGAAAAAACCAGATAGCCTCCAAAGGCCATGATAACCTCAGAAGGTATAGGCAGGAGGGCACCCTCCATAACCATCAGCAGAAATATTCCCGGATAACCGAGTTCAGTAATAACATGCAAGATAAAATTCGAAATTATTGTTGCAATACCGATACTAAACACTTGAGGTTAATGAGTGATTCTTATAAATAAATTGTTTAATCACTGCCGGGTGGTTGCAGGTAAAAATCTCCAAGCATAATCCTGACCTCTTCCTGAGGCAGCTCGAAGCGGCGTTTCTTAATGGTGCTTTCCATCAGCATCAATTCCGATAGCTCATCTGGATATCCCTGTGCGAAAATTACCTCTCTGATCTGAGAATTCATTAACATTTTAGAGCAGACAACGCAAGGGTGCGTTGTGATATAAATTACTGAATCTCTTATGCTCACTCCGTGAACCGCTGCCTGTATTATTGCATTCTGCTCTGCGTGGAGCCCCCTGCATAATTCATGTCTTTCACCGGAGGGGACATTTAATTCATCGCGAATACATCCGACTACATCACAGTGGACAGTTCCGGACGGTGGACCATTATAACCTGTAGCTAGAACGTTCTTGTCCTTAACGATTACCGCCCCGACCTTCCTTCTTGTACAGTTTGATCTTGATGCAGCAAGAAATGCCATTCTCATGAAATATTGATCCCATGATGGGCGGGTGTCAAGCATGTTAAGCATAAGTTGACAGTGGATTAATAAGGTTTTGAATGGCCATCTATAACTACTGACATAATTATTTATCCATTTATGTCAACTACCGATCCATTATCACTGCTGTTATTATGGCCAGCAAGGCGATCAGTTCAACGGCGAACTTTCCTGAAACAAGCTTTCTAAAAAT
>JAMDDH010000022.1 GCA_023488885.1 Thermoplasmatota archaeon
GAGAAAGCACCGATGTTCGTTGCTCCTTTGAGTACCATCTTGAATTTTGAAGCAAGGCTCAACTCCGGAACGATTCCTAGGGTTATATCAGAAGCCTCCTTCATTGTAAGAAAGGTCTTCATTCCGTAGTTCAGAATGTCATTGTTAAGTGACTGGAGATATATCCTGAAGACTTCCATGCCAGCCGTTTTCTTCCCGTATGCCTCGTTGTAATCAATGTTGTATTTCCACAGCCCCTTGATTGAAGTATCATTCTCGTCTATGGCTCTGGAAGCATTTTCTCCTGCAAGGATCCCTGACACAAGTGCCGGGCCTATTCCTCCGGCACTGATCGGATTTGGCATGACCATACTGTCTCCGGCACCCACGTAACCGTTGAAAACAAGGCTTTCCATCTGCCTTCTCACCGGTACTGACCAGCTCCCTTTCCCGTTATTGTTCTTGTTGAAAAGTTTCAGGTTCTTTAAGGCGGGATTCCATTTTACGTAGTTGTCTATAAGTGTCTGGAGATTGTCCTTTCTTCCAAGTTTCGCATTTCTTATGTCAAGACTTGATTTCTGTACTCCCAGACCTATGTTAATCTTGTTTCCGCTCTTTGGGAAAACCCATCCGTATCCGCCGGGAGCCAGTTCATTATTGAGATGAATCAGTGCATTCTCAGGATCATAATAGGCAAGGTCTTCGTGATCAAGTTCGAATTCGTATATGTATCTGCCAGTTGATTCCACATCGTCAATGTCAATGCTTCTGTCGATGAACGGGTTCTCAGGCAGTTTTCTTCTCAGGACAGTTGAAACGCCAAGAGCGTCGATTACGATTTTCGCTTTTAACCTGAACTGTTCCTTCTTTTTGTTCTGCCCGTACATACCGACAACTCTGTCGTCTTCGACAATTGGTCCCTGAACCTCGAATTCACTGACGTATTCTGCTCCTGATTTTTTCGCAATACCCAGAAGCTTCGCTTCGAATTCAGGTCGATCAAGTGTATAACCCACGCCATCGAACATAAATTTTGTAGAAAGATCAGGCGATAGTGCATATACCCCGTCTACTCTCCTATCAAGTTCAGGCTTGCCAAAGGTCACGCCAAGCTTCTTTGTTACGTAATCAATGTGAGATCCAGCCACGGCATCTCCGCAGGTCCATCCCCAGACCGTCTTTTTCCCGACTTCAATTTCCTGGTTTCTGTCAAGCAACAGAACGCGTTTTCCAGTTCTCGCAGACATAGCTGCCGCCAGCATACCTGCCATTCCAGCACCGGCTACAATTATGTCATACTCTTCGCCATTATTCATGAAAATCTACTACACCCTCTGTATGCCCGACTATATTTAAAATTTGTTTAGCATGCATAGCTCTATCCTGCTCTGTGCTTGATTATTCCCACGGTTCTCCCGTCAATGAACACTTGAGAACCTGTTGCCATTCAACTGATTTAAAAATAAAACACTTTAAATCTGTTGTTCTTAATCTAGGTGTACAATAAAATACAACTCGCTGGTGTGTGGTTTGGTTTCAGAAATTGAATATGATGTCCTTGTAGCAGGATCAGGACCGTCAGGCGCAAATGCTGCAAGAATATGCGCAGAGGCAGGCATGAAAGTAGTAATGCTTGACAGCAAGATGGAGATTGGTGCCCCGGTAATATGCGCTGATTCAATCAACTTGGATGTCGTGCGGTCATCAGGTCTTGAAAAAGATTCCAGGCTGATATCAAGGTCTATTCCGGAGTTATCGGTCACTAACAGACACGGCAGGGGAGAAATTGTTCTCCACGCTGGACATACAGACTCTGAAGCGTTTAACACCGTGGTAGAGAGAGACAGGCTTGACAAGGAACTGGTAACGCTGGCTCTCACGCTTGGAGCAGCTCTGAAAATTAGAGCACGTCTACAGGGTTATGAATACAACGGAGAAAAATTCGATGTTCATTACAGGCAGGAGGGTAAAGACCTTACTGCCAGCAGCAAATATCTTGTTATTGCCACAGGGCTCAGAACCGTTGCCAACCCCGGAAAAGAACCGGTTCACCCGGAAACCAGGGAGTATCTGTACAGCTATTCTAGGCTCGCGGTAAGCAGGCTTTCGTCGGTTCAGGCTAAGCTCGTGCTGGGAACCGGAAAAGAGGAAACGTTATCGTGGCGCGTTCCACGCTCCGAGAACACTGTGAACACGCTGAAGATAATGCCCGGCAGCCTCCTTAATGAGTCCAGACCTGTGGCGGATTTCGAAAAAGCTGCGAACAGGGCAAGGCCGATAGTTTCAGGCTACGCCCTGATTTCAAACCCCGCAAGCGTGAATCCATCGACTGGCGATGCACTCAACGCCGGTTCTTTCGCCGGTTTATTCGATCATTTCTTCATGACAGGTTTCAGGGAGGCATACATATCAGGAGAGCTGGCTGCAAAATCAATACTTTCCTCTGAGAAGGAACGCAGGAATCCGGCTGAAATATATAAGAAGCTGATAAATGACGTTCTTATACCCAGCATCTCAGATTCACAAAAATTAAGGGTTTCAGTAGACAGGACTTCTCCGGAGCATCTCAATGATTTTCTGGAATACCTTTCAGGCTACGAATTCAATGAAATATCGGCAGCAGAAATCATAAGGTCAGCGGGCCTGAATGGAAAAAACCTGGATGAGTTGCTGCCGGAAGTCTAGGATGCCCCGCCAGTTTCATCGAGTCCGAAGTTCCCCGATCTTATCTGAGATTTGAGAAGCTTCTTGAATCCGCGGTTTCCCTTCATTGCTTTCATGTTGTTCTTCATTGCTTTGAATTCCCTCAGCAGGGATCTGACGTCAGCCTCTTCCCTTCCTGAGCCATGGGCGATTCTTGCAATTCTCTTGGCATTTATTTCATCAGGATTTTCCAGTTCGTAGAAGGTCATGGAATCAAGTATGATCCGGTAATTGCTCAGTTTCGACTGTGCATTTTCCAGGTCCTGGGTATTTATTTTCGATGCACCTGGCATTTTTGTCAGCGGCAGAGACTCGAACATTTTCCGCATTATCCCAGGTTGGGCAAATTTCTCCCAGATTTCATACATGTCTTTCAGGTTGAATTTTCCTGACATGAGCCTGCTCATGGATTCTTCTGCCTCTTCCTCGGTTATGTTTGTCTCCTTGAAAGTTTCCAGGAGCGTTTCCAGGTCTCCGAGCCCGAGAAGCCTTGACAGGAACTTCTTGGAGTTGAATATTTCAAGATCGTCCATGTGTTCTCCCGTGCCAAGGAAATAAACCGGGGAATGTATGCTTGAAACTGCGCTGAGAGCGCCTCCCCCCTTTCCGGTTCCGTCCATCTTCGTAATTATGACACCGGTTATTCCCACCGCATCATTTATTGTCCTCGCCTGTGGGCCGGCCTGCTGGCCGATGGTTGCATCCATGACAAGCAGGACCTCGTCCGGGTTGATTGCTTTCTTGATCTTCTTAATTTCATCTATGAGTTCTTCGTTGAGCGAATCCCGACCGCTTGTATCAACGATCTTGACCTTCAACTGTTTCATTTCTTCGAGACCGTTTTTAATAATCCTGACAGGATCCTTCTGGTTTCTTTCACCATAGAAAGGAACGCTCAGTGTTTTTGATAACTGCTCAAGCTGATCGTACGCACCTGGCCTGTGTATGTCCGCAGCAATAAGCCCGACACTTAGACCTTTTCTATGGAAAAATTTGGCCAGTTTCCCTGCAGAGGTGGTTTTTCCCTGCCCGTAAAGTCCAACAAGCATTATGGTCTGATCTCTGAGCACAAGCTTTGAGTCTTCCCCGAGTATTGTGAGAAGCTCTTCATAGATAATTTTGACCATATAGTCCTGCTCAGTCATACCTGCGGGAGGCTTCTCCTCTGTGGCTCTCCTTTCGAGAGATGCCGAAAGTTCCAGGACAAGCTTCACATTTACGTCTGCTTTCAGAAGTGCCCTCTGGACATCCTTAACGACTTCCTTGATAGTTTCCTTGTCTATGTAGCTGGCCCCTGATATTCTCCTGAGAGTTTCCCGAAGAGAACCTGCCAGACTTTCCAGAACCATGATATCACCAGACTATGTAATTTAACAATTTAATATTCTCGCCATCTGTGAGCACAGGATTCACATGTGTAGAATTTCGTTTCCGGCTCGTCCGCGGAACGTGTTTGCTTCAGCAGGTAATACGCCCCTCTGTGCTGACATTTCGGGCAGACCGCATCGGAATCCAGAGGCTCGGTACTCTTCTCTTCCCTGATCATAATAACTTCCTTCGAGGAACCCCTGCTGACTATCCTACTAGCCTTTTTTTCAGAGACATTCTCAGTATGCTTACATGAACTGCAGACGAGTTTGCCTCCTGAAGGCGACATTAACGAACCGCACTTAGGGCAGAACATAGAATGAGAGTAATTTTAGATTATATAAATACCTTGACACAAAAAGTAACAGGTTACTGTTCTGAGGTCAGATCACTTCTGGAACCCGTGTTCCACTGAACCGAAAGAAAAATATGTAACGATTGCTTTATAATGATAACATTATTAAACTCCTTGCGGAAACGCCAAGGGATCAGAAGATCATCGATGCTTAAAGGATGGGGAATTAAGAAGGATTATCGGCTTGACGTTCCTGAGGGCTTGGAAATACCTGATGGATATGAAATTGAGGTGAGGATAACCCATATATATTATATGGGAGTTATTTGTGAATTTCTTTCATGCGAAGCTTAGGGAATTAGAGGAAAAATAGGCTATTTTTATGGTTTGTCAATATAATGCCCATATGAAAAAGCAACAGATTTGATATTGTGGAAGTTTGCCTAAGAAAATAAATGAAAGTCTAATCGTTAAATTCGCTGTTGAATTGATCTATAATGATGCCGTCTTCTACTTCAAGCTTTCCGAAAAGTCCCCTTGGAGATAATATAAATTCTATAGGGATCTTAATACGCCCTATTTTAGCATGAAACCTTGTCGGGTCTTTGGTAATCAGATATTTTACTGTAGCGTAGTGCCATTCAACTATGGTTTCTTCATCTATACCCATAGATTCCTTTTCGGAGTTAACTTGTAGTTGCGCCTCGGTTGCATATTTAGTTCGGTAAGGCGTAATAAGGCCACGCATATTGGCAAAGAAAGACTCCGTAAGTTCCTGTGATTCTCCTTTGAGTCTTTTATTCCAGTGTTTTTCAAATTCCTTCCAGGCAGACAAAGTGACGACAGCCTTGGTATCATTCAATGCTATCCAGTATCTGAGAAATGCAATGTATTTATTAGATCTCTCTGGTAATTCAAATAATACATCCTGTGTGATAACTATCTTTACAGTATTATCAGTCAAAAAAAATCTAGCTCACTATATCTATTTTAATTTCTCATAAAAAGTATCGAAGTAATCGTTTATAGTTCCTTCAATGGGATCTACACTGACAACCCTCAAAGGTGAAGACTCTGCATATGAGACCTTGACATAACCTTTAAAGTTAAACTCATTAGGAAGGTTTTCTAATTTCCCCTGAACCTCCCTCTTAGCAGCATCTGAAAGTTGATTCACCTTTCTTATCTGGATTTCTACAATCCTTTCGCCGCTCATGTTCTTTTATCCCTCATGTACTATATCTTTATATCCTATATGAAATTGCATGAAATAGTTATATTTAATACATGATACCATAATAGTCTTAGATTTTTTTACCATATGTAGTTGTATTCAAATTGCTAAATTTCCGTCAACACTTTTTCGATCTTCGCCAGTCCGTGCAGGAAGGTCATTTCATCAATAAGAACCGGAGGAGTTATTTTCAATACATTGTTTTTCTCCCCGACAAGACTGCAGATGACGCCTTCCCTGGATAATCGTTCCCTGACGTCGTATGCATATTCAGTTCCTTCGTCGCCACCGCCGGAAAGATCCACTCCAATCATGAAGCCTCTTCCTCGTACCTCCAGGATTCTTTGATTCCTTATTTTTCGAAGTCTTGTGATTGCCATCATTCCCATCTCTCTCACCTTGATCAACTGATCCTCGGTCAGAGCTTTCATGACGTTTATCCCCACGGAAGCACATGCAGCATTGCCGCCCTGCATTCCCAGTACGTTCCCAAACGGCCTGTCCCAAGATCCGTTGTAAAGTACAGCTCCCATAGGCAATCCAGCTGCCATGCCTTTGCCTATACATACCATATCCGGAACCAGATCATGCTTCCTGAAAAGAAACATTTCACCTGATCTTCCAAATCCAGTATACACCTCATCCACTATAATGCGAAGACCATATTTTCCGGAAAGCGCTTTAAGATGCCTGATGAATTCCTCAGAGAGCACTATCACTCCTCCGTCTGACTGGATTAGCTCCATAATCAGAGGTTTCCCGTCGAAGTCCCAGGATCTGGCTGCCTTTTCCATTATCGACTCATTATATTTTCTGACCGAATGTTCTTCATCCGGACTTTTGGGTATTCTGAGATGGACAATTCTGTTGTCATAGTCTATCCCAAGACCGTTTGAAACGAGATATGTGAGATAAGTTCTGCCATGATAGGCACCCTCGAGTGAAACAATGGGGAGGCCGTATCTAGACAAAGCCATGTCGCACGCTTCAGTTCCGGATGTTGAGTAAGCTATTTTTTCGAACCCGGAAGCTCTCCTCAGCATTTCTGTGAAGGTTTCAGTGTACCGGTTTTTAAAAACGAGCGAACTTACCGGGGAAATATCCAGTGTTTTGAAGAAGTCATAACCGGCCGTCATACCTGAACCAGAGAAGTCCAGATATTTCTCCTCTCCTGATTTTACGTAGAATCTGTCGGTTCCAGTAACCATCAGTTCAAATTTTTTAAATTGCGGACTAACCATTTGCTGGCCTCATTGTTTAAGGATAGAAAAAATAGGGGTTAAAATTTGACCCCGTAAAAATTACGCTCTGGTATCCTCGAGCTTGTCCATTTTCAACTTGTTCCGTCTTACGAATGTGACGGCCACAGCAATTACTATCCAGGCCGGTATCAGGTAATACGCTATAGAAAGAGGCCAGGTAAGGCCAAGCAGGGAATAATAGATTGCCACTACCATCAGGATGGATGCGATGGTGGGTGCAACAAAGTGCGTCAGGATTTTTGTTATTCCAAGCTTCTTCGTGAAAAGGATCAGTGCCTGATTTACTATCACGTGGTATATCAGTGTAAACACTGTGATAGCAATTGCCCATATTACAAACGCGTAGAAGAGCCCGTCGCCAACGCCGAACAGGTACAGCATTGGCAAAAGCGTCAGGAGTATTCCAGCTACGACTGTTATGAACACCGCTATCACTGAAACGTACGGCGTTTTGTGCTTGGGATGAATTTTTGTCAACACCGAAGGGAATATGCCATCCCTTGCCAGAGCGTAAAGTGCCCTGGAACCGCTGTTACCAAACAATACTGGAGACATAAGCTGTGAGACTTCCACCACAACAAACGCTGCCACTGCAAGTCCGGTCCCGTAATACGCCTGAGTCATGTAAAGGCCTGGTGCAAAGAATCCCATTGCTGTGTTGAGTTTCGGACCCAGTCCTGCAACATTTGCATATACAACAAAGGTGTCGTACACAACCATGATCGCCAATGCGACAACGATGGCTTTTCTCAAGGTCTTGAGAGGCATCTTGGCTTCTTCTCCGAGGGTAACAATGGCCCCATACCCGCCGTAAGCCAGAAACGCTCCCACTACCATCGCCAGAAAGAAACCATGTAATCCGTCAAGTGAGTTGGAGATGTTGAAATATTGAACGCCGTTGTAAGGGCTCTTTACCAGAATTGCGATACTCAGTCCCACAAAGAATAATATTTCAAACACCCCCATAATAATTGCACTTTTCTGGCTAACCGTGATTGAAAAGTACCCGACAAAGAGGTATATCACAGGAGTTACAAGAGAGACAAGTATTGCAGCTGCTATGGGAAGGCTGTATCCGGAGAAACTGCCAAGTGCAGCCCATAGCAGCCATGCTACGACCATGCTTGCAGCAATCATGTCGCCTACTACCCAGAACAGGTAATAGAAGCCAACGCTCTTGCTCAGATATTTGTTATCTGTGCTGACTTCTACATACTTGTAATATCCACCAGCGTTGTACGTGTGCGTTGCGAATACATATACCGCAATGACAGCAAGAAAAAGTGAAAGCCCACCAATCAAAAAAGCAAGAGGCGCCACTTCTCCGCTATAGGCCATGGCAGTCACACCGGTAACTGCAAACGGACCTGCTGGAAAAATAACTGTCACGGCGAAAAATACCAATCCCCAGAATGTCAGTGCATCCTTCCTCAGCTCATTAGCCATGTTGAAAGGAAGAATGGTCATGTATTAATTCTTTGTAAGTACATGTTGTCAATATGTCAGATAATCTTAAGATACCTGTCCATTCGCCCAGATATATAGCTAAACATGCGAATAATTAACCTTATTATACCGGATTGCATATTAATTTATGACAGGATATGATGAAAACAGGATACCACAAATCCTGAAGAATAGCAAGACCGTGGCAGTTGTGGGCATATCTGACAAGCCTGACAGAGACAGCTACAGGGTTGCCAAATACCTGAAGAGCGTAGGATATGAAATATTCCCTGTCAATCCAGCATTGGAGAACTGGGATGGGCAACCGGTATACAAAAACCTTGGCAGTCTCCCCGGAGGCAAGCATGTGGACATCGTTGATGTCTTCAGAAAACCTGAAGCAGCTCTGGAAGTCGTACAGGATGCAGTGAAGATAAAGCCGGGCACCATATGGCTGCAGGAAGGCGTGGTGAACAAGGAAGCGGCCGATCTGGCAAAAAAATCCGGATCGTTTGTGGTAATGGACAGATGCATGATGAAGGAGCACCGCAAGTCCTTAGATTAAATAATATGCCCTGATGCATGGATATGGTTTTAAAAAAATCCGTAATAAACATTGATGAACTTGGCAGAGCAGGTCCATACAGCCATGCCGTCAGGGCAGGTAACCTGCTTTTCCTTTCGGGAATGATCGGCCTCAATAATACGGGCAAAAATTCGTTCGAGGATCAGTTCAGATCCGCAATGAACAAGATTTCGAAGATACTGGAAAGTGCCGGATCTTACACTGCAGATATCGTGAAAATGACGGTTTATCTATCAGATCAGGCAACCTTCAAAGAGATGAACGGTCTGTTCCAGGAATACTTCAGGATTTCTCCTCCCGCAAGAACGACAATAGTATGCGGCTTCGTTGTTCCGGATGCATTGGTTGAGCTTGATGCTGTCGCAATGTTATCCTCCGATGAGTAGACAGAAATCATGTGGTTGAGGAGACTCGTACAGTGCGCAGTCTCCCTTATAGCCGGCTGATCAACTTGCCTTGAAATTGCAAAATGCTGCGAATAGGAACATTCAGTAGTTAACCGACGAGGAATCCGTGCTTCAGCGGATCAGAGGGATCAACAAAAATCTTGGAAATCTGAGTTATCCACGCCCTTCCCGTTATTTCCGGAAGAACAATCATCCTGTCTCCTACTTTTCTTGCCGACACGATCCTGCAACTGAATGTTGTGTTGTTGATAGACTCATGAACAAAGGACTCCCCCTCTTTCAGTAATCCTTTTGAGTAAAGGTATGCCCCACGGGAGGCTGTTCCTGTGCCACATGGAGACCTGTCGAAGCTTCCGCCGGAAAATATGACAACGCTCCTGTAATTTGAGTGGTTAATTTTAGGGGTGCCGGTTATCATTGCAAGCGGATAGATGTTACTCTTATCGTTTTCAGGATGGAGCGGCCTGAACTGCTCGAAAGTGCTTGCCCTTATGGCCATACCTGCTGCTAGGAGTTTCTCTATATTCCCGGCGTCCACTTCAAGTCCGATCTCGTTCCCGTCAACTATTGCGTAAAAATTCCCTCCGTATGACAGATTGACCTTTACCTCAGCATTTACCGGTTCTCCAACTTTTATTCTTTTCTCTCCCAGGTAAAATGATTCAACATCAATCACCGAGACGCTCAGAGGCTCCCCGTTTTTGACGTTTACTCTGGCTTCGACCTTCCCCGCAACAGTATCATAAATTATTTTCGTAACAGGTTCTTCCGCCTTAATGGTGCCCATTGAAACCAGCGCAGTGCTTAAGCCGATTGTTGCGTGTCCGCACATATCGATATAACCATCCGTGGTAATATACAGAACGGTATAATCGGCATCCTGTGACACAGGAGGCATAACGATAGCCCCGAACTGGTCCCTGTGCCCCCTCGGTTCCAGAAGCATGATTTTTCTTATGTAATCAAAATTCTTTACGAAATATTCCTTCATAAGGGAGGCGCTTTTCAGATTCCTGGGAACGCTGTTCCAGAATAGTATTCTCGT
>JAMDDH010000007.1 GCA_023488885.1 Thermoplasmatota archaeon
TTATATAGTGTACTATTCATTAGACACCTCAACTGTTTTTATGCTTGGGGTATTAATATGAATTTTTTGCATAGAAGTATATGTATAATAATGTAAGATATCGTGTATGGACTAACGCATTATCCTATGTAGGTATGACTTACTCAGTCTCGTGTAGATCTTTTCCATAAACTCTCGGGAACAGTCCGGCAATGTGTTTCTGCCGGAGGGTATCGTAAGACTGTGCGTTTCTGAAGGCATACGTCTCCAGTGAAGCGTCATCAATACGTTTCACTTTACCCGGTACTCCTGCTATCAGCGACCTTTGTCCAGAAGTGAAATTCTCAGTTACGACAGTTCCGGCAGCTATAACTGAACCTGTCCCAATCTCGGAACCATTCATCACTATTGCGCCCATCCCTACTATTGTATTGTCTCCGATGTGCGCTCCGTGTACAATGGCATTATGGCCCACCGAAACATTTTTTCCTAAAATGGTTGCGTGGTTTATTTCAGTATGAAATGTCACGTTATCCTGAATGTTCGAACCCTCGCCGACAAATATGCTGTTCAGGTCGCCCCTCAGTACAACACCATCAAAAATGGCCACCCTATCTTTAATTTCCACATCCCCAATCAAAACCGCCGTATCCGCTATGAAACAATCCTTGCCAATCCTTACCGACATGATGTGGTATCTCATCATAAGATTATATTTTGGCGAAATTCACTATCGTACGCAATTAACAAAATTTATATTGTACCTGATATTTGTCAGACGAATGTATGATGTTTCAACATCTCAAATAATGTTTGGAATATCATGCGTGATCAGGGGTGCGTGGTTCTGTCAGTTCCTTATAGGATAACAGTTAGGGTCTCCAAGGAGACCATGAATCAGTTGGAAGAACTAGTGGAAAACTTTCAATATGAGACTGTTTCTGATATAGTAAGAAGAGCTATAGATGAATTCATTGAAAGGAACTACAGGAAGGGCCCGACTACCAAGATAGATCTGGTTCTCCCGAAGAAAACAATTCAGGAGCTGGAGACTGACCTTGATCAGGGATCTGCCATATCTCTTGATGATTTAATACGAGTTATTCTTAGAGATTATACACTTAATAAAGTGTCTAAGGAAGCCAAAGAAATATCAAAAGAGGAGAACATCAAGTAACATCCCCCAAGACCAGAACTTATGCAGAGTTATGCCGCTCATGGCATGGAACTTAGTTTACTTTCTAACATCACCACATAAGCCATTTTTGCCATTTGTGGGGTGGAATTACTCTTCGCTGGCATGGACATAATAACTTCCCTGCGCTATAATTTCGGTGTGAGGTCTGGACGTATGTTTCTCTCCAGATACTCCAACAATATTATAAAATCAGCCAATATTACAGTGTAAATGGTTGTAATAAGGGAGTCGGAATCAAATTTAAAGCTGTTATACGGAGATGACTTTATAAATGAAATTCTGACTTTTTCCGGTGTTATAGGCTTCGGAGTCGAAGTTGAAGAAGGAGAAGTGAGAGTTGAGTTCAACCCTGACAGACCGGATCTTTTCGCTTTTTCGCTGCTCAAAAGGTCTATGGACATATACAACAGAAAAAAGGAATCTAAACAGGAAAAAATAGGTTTATCAAAAATAGGTTTCGTCGTAGAGGAATCTGCCCTGAGACTCAGGCCTTATATAGTCACATTTCAGGCATCTGGTAAAAGAATAGGGAAACATTTTAGAGAACTCATAGATTTTCAGGAAAAGCTTCATCAAACTGTGGGCAAGGACAGATCAAAGGTATCAATAGGCATACATGACCTGTTGAGGCTAACACCACCTTTTCATTATAGTGCTTTCAGGGCTGCAGATGTGAAGTTCACAACATATGACAACACTGTATCTGGTTCAGCTGAAAAAATCCTAGAGGAGCATCAGAAAGGGAAGGAATATGGTAACTTGCTACCAACGAAGTCCGAGGTCCTTATAATCCGGGATTCCAAAGGAGAAGTTCTGTCTATGCCTCCTGTTATAAATGGTAGGGAGTCAGCAATTTCCGAGGAAACCTCGGATTTCTTCATTGATATCGAGGGCGTTGACCAGATAAGCATTAGGAATGTATATTTCATTCTAGTCAATTATTTCAGGACAATTGGATTCGAAGTACTGGGTATAAAGCAGAATTTGGGTGGAATAAATAATCTTGATGAGTTTGATAACAGGTCAAATGTGTTCACAAAATCTGAGATAGCGCGCGTAATTGGGCTGGAAATACCGGAAGCTGAGTTAGTTTCATTGCTTGAGAGAATGGGATATTTCCCGGAGTTGGCTGGAAATTCGATAAATGTAAAGGTACCCGGCCAAAGGATAGATGTGATGGGGCCGGTTGATATTATAGAAGATATCGCGAAGGCGTACGGATACAGCAATATTACTAACGTGAAACCAACTATTGATCTTGCTGGAAGAGAGAAGTCTGCAAATACATTTTTTAATAAAGTTAGAACAATAATGCTTGGTCTGGGATTTCAGGAAGTGATGAGTTTTGTGGTAGTTTCCAACTCCTTTTATGAAGACCTGAAATATTCAGGTTCTGCTGAAATATTGAATCCGAAGAGCCTCGATTTCAGCGTTATTAGGGATAGACTTTATCTGGGGATCATGGATTTCTTCAGGCTGAATTCCAGAAGGAATCTCCCCCAAAAAGTATTTGAAATTGGAAGCGTACTTGTGGGTATGGAACAACACACTAATTTGTGTGTCGCAATAGAAAATTCAAGTTCCAACTTCTCCAACATCAAGCAGATTATGGACAGTCTTGCAATCCGTCTCGGCATCACTGAACTCAAAATAGCTCCTGGAAATGCAGAATCTCTTATATCTGGAAGATGTGGAGAAATATCTATTGGAAAAGCTGCAATAGGAATAATTGGCGAAATGCACCCGGCTGTTCTTGACAGGTTCGAAATAAGGAATCCAGTTACTATGCTTGAAATAAATCTTACGCAACTGAACCTGATCCTAAATTAAGACGCTATCAAGGAAGATTTTTTGAATCTGCCTGTTGGTGAGAGTTATACCAAAATCCAGTAGGACTGATTTCTTAATTTTCTTCGTAGAGAAATCATAATTTTTCAGACTTTCACTCACTCTGTCGATGCTGATTCCGGTTGCAGAGGCAATGAGGCGTACAGATTGTTTAGCAGACGAACTAGCTGGATCACCCATGGCGTTATTATTGCTATAGTCAGTAAGTAATCTTTGCATTATTCCCATGTTTGTTTCAAGAAATTTACTGTTCGCAGCGAGTGAACAGCAAGGGAAGTCACGAAAGAAATCGTCATATTCCAGTATAGGTGTAACTGTTTCAATTCGAAGCAGGTCAGAGTAGAAAGGTTCCCAGATTGCTAACATGCTGAACTTTTCCGTGAGGAATTTCTTAACAGCTTTTCTGGGATCATCAAAAGGTTCTATGCTGTCGGCTTCTTTCCGGAGTAGAACCTGTCTCACCATGGAAGCCATGGAGGACGTCTCGGTCGTCAGTATGGAATCATTTCCCTGATTTTTGTTCTTAAGGATGCCAGATCCTCCTGAAGCAACACCGGATAGAACTCTTATGTTATTTCTGGTAACGGCGGATAAAACCAAAGTTGCTGTAGGTGCTGCGATCATGTCCAGTGAACCATTTACGAGATCTTCGGTTATCTTAAAAGTGCTATTGTAGAACCTGAAGTTAATCTGAACGGGTGATTCCTTGAAAACTTCTATTATGGACGAAATAAGCAATACGTATTCTGATGATCTCAAAAGACCAACTCTTATAAGTCCGTGAAGTGGTGCAGGATAATGCTGGACGTAATATATGTGCTTGTTAAGTCCTGCTTCCCTGTCCCTTATGATCAGGCCGCTCCGTTCTAATTCAGAGAGGAGTTCAGAGCAATAGGACTTCGAAATACCCAGATTCAGTTCCATTTCTTTTTGAGGGATACCTTCTGATCCAGCTTTTTTCAGAATCCTTATGATCTGTTGTCGTACCTTATTTTGCCGGGGTGGGATATCCATTGATCGATGAGCATTAATCAAGAATTATATTTTTCTCACGAGCTAATCATAAAAAATTTAAACTCAGAAAAATATAGAACGTAAGCCGGAAATGCATCTTTTAGAAACTGAAAGCGTTGGGGACCTCGTTGGTTTGCTAGAAATACTTGAAGATATGGAGACATCTGTTGACATTGCAACTCTTGATGATTCTCTCGACGAAGAGAGAACCACATTAATCAATCTGCTAAACGACGCTGAGGCTCTGACTCTGGTGAATGTGGATCAGGGGGACGTATCGCTTACAGATAAAGGCAGGGAATTTCTCAAATCAAATGTTACAAAACGCAAAATGATCCTGAAAGAACTTTTGAGAAATCTTGAGCCATTTCATTCTATAATCAAAAAGTTCAGGAGCCTGAAGATAAACGACATGGACAAAGAGGAATTCGAGGAATTCCTTGCCGAGAACTTCCCCTCTGAAGACATCAGTTCAACTCTCAGGTTGATTCTTAACTGGGGAAGGTATGCAAAGTTGATAGATTATGATCCGGATCATGAGCGATTGGTTTATGTTGTTTGAATCATGGATCAAATTTTATCAAAAAATGTGAATACAACAACCTTCCGGTTAGTTTTTTATATGTAGATTATATTAGAGCATCTCAGGTACGACGTTAATGGATATACAGTTCGAGCCCAAAAATTCAATCAGTTCAAACATTTCAAAGCATGCAGAAACCATCGTCGTTGGAATACTTGTAGCATTCTACCTGTTCATTTCCAACTATTTCTATTGGGGTGCAACATTTTCTAACGGCGGCGGCATTTCTACGCTACCGACATCAGGTGGTAGTGACCCGTATTATAATTTTATCATAATATTGCATATTCTGGCTACACATCACCAGCTGGTTTTCGACCCGTTGATGAATTATCCGATAGGAACAACAAACCCTAGGAATCCCTTTTTCCACTGGTTCATAGTGCTTATAGCTGAGATACTCTCTCCGCTCGTGGGTGCTCAAACTGCTGCTTTTTATGCGTTTGAAGAGTTCGACGCATTCTTTGGTGCCCTATTGATCATCCCAGTATATCTCATGACCAAGGAGATTTTCGGGAAAAAGGCGGCAGGAATATCTGCGCTCCTATATACCCTGATGCCGAGCAACCTTACTTCAGGTATACTCTCCGGAGGAAGGATGCACACACCGGAACTTATATTCGCTTTCTTCACAATATATTTTCTCGAAAAGGCACTGAAATCTACACAAAAAGTTAGAATCCTCGAGAATCTGCGGGAATACAGGACGCTTCCAACAAAAATTATCGCATTCTATAATAACAACAGGATTCCCACGATTTATGCATTGATGGCTGGTGCGTCAATGGGTGGCCTGATGCTTTCATGGCAGGGATACGCTTACATTGAGGCCATAGTGTTGATATATGTCGTAGTGCAACTGTTCACCAACCTTATCCTGAAGAGACCTACAGGTTACATTACTTATTATACTGCTCTTCTTGTCATACTTTCATTCCTCATGGGTGCGTATTATTACCAGGCAATCGGTGAGGGTCCAGGGTGGTATAACGCAGAATTAGTGATCGGTATTTTGATAGTCTCATTCAGCGGAGTCATCAATCTTGTCGGTAGACGCCCATGGATACTTGTTCTCCCTGTTCTTTTAATAGTGTCTGTTGCAGGAGTTCTCGGACTCTCATATCTGGCTCATCCACTGTTTTTGAGACTGATCAGTGGAGACGGGTACTTCATAAAAACGCGTGTGTATCAGACCATTGCAGAAGCTTCAGCTCCGCAACTCGGTCAGTACATTGGAGGGTTTGGAATTGCGCAGTTTCTCTTGGGAATGGCCGGCATAGGTTACTCCATATACCTCTTCATAAAGAGAAAGAGTGATGAGTTGCTGCTCATCATTGTTTTCTCACTAATTTCAATTTATATGAGTTTCGCGGCCGCAAGATTTAACGTCACAGCGGCACCGTCGTACGCCATTCTCGGGTCCGCAATGCTCCTTTACTTTGCAAAGACCGTGAAGCTGGATGAGATAAAGAAAAGAAGGAGCTACGTAGCAAGCACTCCGGCGAAAGCTATAAAAGGAAACATAAGCTGGCTACACGCGGTCTTTGTAATATTCGCAGTCCTTTTGGTGTTGATTCCATCCGGCCTGTTTACCGTTTCAGCCTCCGTTCCTTTCAATTCAGCACCTCAGGTGAACAGTGAATTCGCTAGTGCCATACCTTCGTTCCTTAAAAGCAACAATTCGTCTAGCTTTTTTGTCGGTGGCCTTAGTTCTGGCGTAGCAAATTCATCCCAGCCGCTCAGCCAGTCATTCGCTTGGTTCAGAACCCAGGATGCAAATCTTCCAATTAACCAGAAACCGGCTTATCTTTCATGGTGGGATTATGGATTCCAGGAAATGTATCAGGGTCAACATCCCACTGTGGCTGATGATTTCCAGCAGGGAGTTCAGATCGCGGGTCAAACGCTCCTTGCACAGAATCAGAGTCAGATCCTGTCATTGTTCATTGCACGTGTACTTCAGGGAAACTACGCCAACGGTAATTTTACCGGAAATGTGTCCGCAACGCTAATATCGACTCTAGGATATCAGGAATACCAGATTCTTCTGCAGGCAGAGAAAAATCCTGCTCAGTTCAAGGATCAGGTGCTTTCCAACTCATCAATATTCGGTCAATACATACCGGACGTATCTGTGGCAAATCTCTATCTCGCTTTCGTCAAGGGCGAACTGGCCTCTGAATACGGTCTTCCAGTACTAGTCAATCTGTACCAGCAACTCATTTATGAAACTGGCAACAATATTAAATATATACAGGTAAACCATAACCTTTTCCCTTCATCAGGTCTGAACACTGGAATCTTTTACGCTCCGTCATATCTTACCGATACACCGTCTTACTCCTCAAACGGTGAAATTGTTCCAACTCAATATTACAATATCTACGCATCAACTAACAATGGAACATTCCCGTTGAACAAGCTTCCACAGGGTGCAATACCAACTTCTTATAGTATTACATATACTCCACAATTTTATAATACGTCCATCTACCGGTTTGTTGTCGGTTATCCTCCATCAACTGTCGGTGAGACAAACGGAATACCCGGACTTAACTCTGCGGCGAGCAGGAATACTGTCATGCCGGCATGGAATATGAGTAATTTTGAGATCGTTTATGAATCGATCCCATACAACCCTCACAAAAATTATGCAGCATATCCGTCTGCCTGGACCCAGATCCCTCTGCAAACCGCTTATACTTACCAGAAAGAAAACAAAGGCACTGTGGTGCTTTTCCCACCAACCAATCAGTTCGTAGGATTCACAGATCCAATAGTAGCTTACTACCCCGGAGCAATTGTACAGGGAAGACTCACCATGCCAGACGGAGCACCGGTCCCGGGAGTGCACGCCACAATGTTTGATCAGTATGGCATACCGCATCAGGTGACCACAACAAATTCACAGGGGTATTATAACCTCACAGGTCTTCCCGGTAATGACACAATCATATTTTCTACTGGAACCTTGTCACCCAGACTTCTTATTGGCACTAACACAGTAGGAGTAAAGCAATTCCAGGTTTCCCAGGACCAGGCCAACAGAATCCCTACAAAGTTTAACTACACAACAGGTCTGCCTGATTATTACTTCAATATCAACGTTAAGCTACAGCCAACGACATTATCTGGCTCAACGGGTTATTCTTATCAGCAGTATCCTATCCTGAAAGCTGGCCAGAAGACACCACTAATCACGAACCCCATAAACTACGGGAATGTAATTTTGAGAAACACACAGTACGGGTCATCATACAATCTCTCCATAATAGGTGGGCAATACACCGTTAACAACATTCCACCAGGTTCCTATGAGGCGAGTCTCTATACAAATGGCCATCTTTTCAAGAACATACAGGAGGTCAATGTGAGTCTCGGAGGAAATGTAGTTTATAACCTTCAGGTACCATTTGACGTCATATTTGCAAACTTGAGTGTGAACGGTAATCCAGTCACTGGTTTATCACTATCCGCAACATCCTCTAACGGACAAGTCTGGGCTTCCAACGTTTCCAACAGTTCCGGCGTGGCAAAATTATGGGTAAGTCCTGGCAATTATTCGTTGACAATATCCGGTCCGAACGTCTCTTCTGTACCAATAGAGCAGTCATTCAGTGGATGGAATCAGAATACAACCCTGAACTTAACACCCAGAATTTCTGCTACTGTTTCAATAAAACTTAATAATGGCGGAAATACAGCTAACGTTGAATTTTTCAGAAACGGTCAGTTATCTGAAGGGATCACAGCTCTCTCCATGGGAGGGGGTACATACGCTGCAAATGTCCCGTATGGCACATATACTATATATGCAACTTCAGGCAACCTCTCTTATCTTAAGACTACTATGATAAAATCGGCATATTCCCAGAACGTAACACTTTTGCCATCAAGCAACGTAACAATAACATCCAGTATGGCAGGAAAAACGCAATACTCAGGAAATTATGAGATATTGAACGATTCATCGCCCGTATTGCTCGAGAATCACTTCCTGCTTAACCATACATGGGAAATAAAAATACCAATCGGCGCTTATTCATTCGCCGGAGTTGGTATCACACCTATTAAAATTATGTCCGGGTTTGAACAGATGACCGTTGGGGCATCAACGACTATAAATATTTCCCTAAACCAGAACAGCACGACCTCTACCTTAACATATGATACGAGTATAAGCAAGGTATATAATTCCAAGTCCGCCGTAACGTCCGGAATTGTGATCCTCAATCACTCATCGTCACCGGTGTACTTCAGTCCAATCGGAAAATCCGGTTACACGCAGCTGTATTATCCTTCCTATCTTACAAACGAATTTCTTACGGTGTCGTACGTTGATCCATTATATGTCGGTTATTCAACCCAGGTCAGCTCGAACACGAATAATATCCCCACGAATATTCCCACCTCTCCCCTGAATGTTACCACCAAAGTGAAAGTATCGGGGTTGAATTTCAATCCGCCGCAGTCCATGGTCCTGACTTTAATCGGTCCGAACGGTGAATTCAATAAGACTTTGAGCAGCGGCTTAGGAACTATAAGTGTCCAGCCGAATCTTTATTCTATCAAACTCAGCACTGGAATTGGCTCTAATATTGAACCGATGAGCACTGTACTTTCCATTCCGTCCAATGCCCTCAGTCAATACAATATAACTGCCAGAGAATACTCCAGTATTAACGTGAAGGGTGCATCATCGATCCTCATTTTTGACCAGAATGGTTCACAAATGCCTTCCAATATTGTTCCTGATGGCACCTACCATGTATATGCTTTCAATCAGTCACTGGGGGTCAATATAAGCACGGTTATCCTGACAGCAAACACAAATCTGTCAGTAAACTATGTAAACTATTTTACGATTGATCTGGCAAACAGCGCCGGATTATCCGGTGGAACTTATTCCTTGAAATCAAACTCAGTTGCAATGAACATAAGCACTTCGAAAATTCAGTTGCCATTAGGTCATTACAATATAAGCTACTCGAACAGGATTTCAGGTTCATCCGGTTCATTTTCCTATGCGGGGAGCATGAATCTTTCAGTCGCAGGAAATCAAACTGTGAAAGTCCCTGTGAGTTCAGAGGAATATTTAACTGATCTATCGGGAACACTTACATATGGAGGAAACCCATCCGAATATTCTACAGTAATGCTGCTGAATTCTTCGGGAGCGGTCGTAAAGACAACGCAATCTAATAGCCTCGGGCAGTATTCAATGACTGTCCCAACTGGTAACTATGCAATGTACATTACCAACAATGCATCAAAGGCCGGTTATTTTGGTACAGTGCATATTCCTGCATTTATTCCAGGCATTCCGATCAACCTGTCCTTGAAACCGGCGTATCTTGAAACTGCAAGTGTGAATGTTGGCCCCAGTTTAATCAATAACGATGTTATCGTATCGGCCGGAGGCGGTAATTATGCGTTTAACTCCAGTGTGGACCAAATACTGCTGCCATTGGGCAATTACACTTTTACGTCAAGTATATCCAGTTCAGAAATTGCTTATAATGGCACAATAATTTCCGTAAGTTATTCGGAGAGTAAAGGAATATTTGTTAATGCTGATTCTACAATTTCCCTTACGCTCCAGAAAGTAATTTATCATGATTTCAGTGTACATTTGAAATCTGCAGTTGCCAGCGTTAACGGAAGCAAGGAGTTTACTTATAACTACAGTCTTTTTAACGCAGGCAACAGCGCAGAAAATGTTACTGTGATTCCGGGGAGCAACTCATGGACGTTCAATGAAACAAAGAAATACATTCAACCTGGTCAGACAGTTAACTTAACTGCCAATGTTTCGATGACTGGAAATGTAGCTGCCGGAAAACAGCAGATACCATTAAAGATCGAATACAACGGTGGCAGTAAAATGCAATATCTCCCTGTAAATGTATTACCCATCCTTAATTATTCGGCATCCCAGAAGGGACTTTCTTTCTCCGATGGTAATAAGGTAGTTATTCCTGTTCTTCTGAATAACACGGGCAATGTCAAAATTTCAGTTGCGACGGCAATTAATAACACTGAACTTAAACTGAACGGATGGAATGGAACGATTCTGCTGAACAACACAAACATCAGTTCAATTACCCTTGGATTTGGACAGTCAAAAACGGTTTATATTTCGCTCACACCCTACGGTTCAGATGCGATATCACCGCTCACGTTCAACCTGACAACTTCCAACTCTACAACAGGATACAAAAATGTGACTGTTGGAATATCATCCCAGAATCCACCACAGATCCGTCCGTATCCTACCGGAACGAACGTTTATTCCAACTACACCGGTAACCCGTACCAGAATCTGATAATCGGAGTTATCATAATCGCAGGTTCAGTGGTTACCGGTTTGGCTGTCGCTGCTTACAGGGGGCGTAAAAAATGAATAAATTAGCGGGAATACTCGGTATTATCTTTATACTTTTCCTCGCCCCGGCTGTTGCAGTAGGCTCATCACCTCAATACGTGCCACCATTTTCCTCTCAAATAGCCGCTCCATCTTTTACATCAACAGGACAGAATTTTACATTGTACGTTAATGACAGTGCAGGATTCACGAATTACTCAGTAACCGTGTACATGTCTGGAGAGAATCTTACCGGGGCAAGCCCTTTATCATCATATCACAATTTCAAGGCATCGAATCCAGACTTTGTTGTTAACGTTACCGCTCCGCAGGCAGCACAAACCATTTACTTCCTGATTGTATCAGCCGCAGATTATGGTTCTTCGCATGTGGTAAGGAAGGATTCTTACCAGATTAGCGTCATAACCCCAATTATATTGCATGCTGAAGTCAAGAATCAGGGTACTCTGCCGATATACAATCTCAGCTTGGACTTTACACTAAGCGATTCGTCAGGTATCATTTATCAGGGACACAAAACTGTCAGCAAGATACTTCCCGGCCAAACTGTCTCAGTCAGCCTCACATATACAAACAATCAATTGAAGAACGGAGAATACAGCCTTAACGTTTCATCTCAAAATCCGCTGGTGAAGATAAATGGGCAAACCAGTTCATCAACGACAAACTTTTATTACGGGGAGCCGCCTAATTATAACTGGATATTTTACGTAGCTGCGGGTGTGGCCATATTTATGGTCTTTTTCGCCCTTTCAGCCGGGAGAAGACCAACTACTGCAAGCCGCCCGAAATGGAAAAAATGAAAATTAGCTTATGATGCTTTTGAGGGTCGTAAATTCTCTCTCATAAGCTGTTTTTCTACTTTGATTGGAAAGCACGTTCTCGGAAACTCTATACATCTTATCTATTTGGGCAATTCTTGCTGCTGATAGTGCGTTGTCATGGATCTTGTGCGGGAAGCTAGTATTTTTCTCGTCGACTACAGTAATTCTAAGGTGCAGGTCTTTCAGAGTTTTTATTATGTTATCCCTGTTAGGCGCATCTCCGTTTCCAACCTTTACTTCAAGATCCTTGTACATGTAAGAATTGATTATGCTGTGTATGTCCGCACCAAGTTTATCCAGGGCAGGACATTCATAAGCTTCTGTAAGTATATTATCTGCGAATACTGCCACCCCGGGGTAAGGGCCAGGATCTATTCCGATGACGAGACTCTCAAAGGAATCTTTCGAAACAAATGTACACAGTGATTTACGCAGGGCATCTTCAGGTTTATCAGACTTTATCTGGTTCGTCAAGGATACTTCATCCCTTGAGCTGCTAAGGATAACGGAGACATCTGATGGTACATCCTCGGGTGATTCCAGACTCACGAAAGGCAGCTGCCATTGCTTCAACAATTGAATCACGTCATGGTAAAACTTAAAATCCATTGTGAAGACTCCGATACGAGCCATTCATCTTATAATCTTTCATTGACTTAAATCTTTTCAGTGACAAAAACCAAAATTCAAAATTGTTCTCCTATCAGGCGGTTGGCAATTTCCACAAACTGCTTCTCTTTTCCCCTCGGTATGACTGCCCCTGCGGCTATATCGTGCCCCCCTCCTGATCCACCCACCTCAAGAGCGCTTTCTTTCATGATGTTAGATAAGTTGAGACCATACTGAACCTGTCTGCGGGTGCCACGTGAAGAAACCTTGGTGTCATGGTTTCCGACGTTAAAGCCAATCAGCGGCTTATCCTGCTTAAGGAGGTAGAGCATCAGGATTCCGCTAATGGCACCTGCCATTTCAGACTCCGGTGCGTAAAAGTATCTTACGTTTTCCTCCTCGTAAATGTCCTTGAATGCCCTGTAAGTATATTCGATCAGCTTTGTCTTGAAAATGCGCCAGTTGTTCACCATTTCCTCTCTATAAGAGGTATCCCCAAGAAAATACACTATGGGGACGGAATTCGATCCAATTTTTGCATTCCCGTCCACAATGGTGCTAATCTCCTTTGAAGTAAAATCAATTCTATTGAACTTTATCAGATCATTCTCCAGGTATTTCAACGCTTCCGAGCCGCAAGACTGTGAAAGAAGTCTTATTGAGAGGAATTCAACAAGGTTTCTCTTCTCATCCTCAGTCAGCGCAAAAATTCCTTTGCCGGAGTCTATGCCAAGTGCCTCAAGACTGGCTTTTACGTTGTCCGGTTTGCCCGTCAGGTCAAAAAAGAAAGGGTCCGTGGAATAGGTTATACCATCCAGAATGGTAGGCCCTTCTAGATTCAGGGTATGCTCATGCTTGAGATCGGAGCCGTAATGTTCCATTATCGTTTTGTTAAGGCCGGACAATCCGCCTATATCCTGTTTATCAGATATTGCTCCGGATAGCATGAAAGGCAGAAGATCCGCATTTTGCTCATTCATGGCAAGGGCCATTAGAAAAGCCATCGAAGCACCACATGCTTCCCTTGTGCCGTCAATTCCAAACTTCCTTGCATTGATGTTTAGGCCCCTGAAATCATTGTCTGCAAAGAAGTGATGATCAAGTATCACCACATTGGACGATTCAATAATATGCTGTGATTGGTCTGATCCGGCATCAACCACAATAGTAAATACGTCCGGGAACTCGGCTATCCTCGCATTAAAACTTTTGCCATCCAGACTTTTTATGAATCCAAGATGAAATTTAATTCCAGCCCTTCTTAGCGCAGTGGTAAGTATTATTGCTGCGCTGCCACCGTCACCATCATAATGTGCCAGTATCCTGACATATTTGTTTTCAAGTATCCGGGCTGATCCTTCCTTTAGTAAATTATAAAATTCCGGATCGATTATTTCTTTCAGCATCTGACTATAGGACCTTGGCTAGATTCCATTCACGCGAAAGGTACCCCTCTCTCTTGTAGTACTTTACGAGTCTGAGAATTTTTGCCATTAGTAGCATCTGACCCCTTTTGTTACTGTGATCCTTACTGTTTGCCTCGACATGTTTCGAAACATTCTGGTATTTCTTGATCAAATTCATGAGATCTTCCGGGACAGGATCAACGACTCCTGCATCTTTCAGGACAGAACCTATTTTTTTCCCCAGAACTGCTTTTGCTCCAGGTATTCCATACTGATCCCTGAGTTTTATTCCTATGTCTGACTTGCTTGATCCGGACTTCTTCATGTCAACGATCATCTTTTCTACTTCATCATTCGTAAACTGAATCCAGTTAGGCTTTTCCTGGCTGTAAACTTTCCTTGATTTCGATTTTCCCCTCTTTCTTGTATGCATTCGTGCCATTTTGATCGTTATCCTTGAGTTTACCCTTATCGATATAGTATTAATTTACTTTTTTATCTTAAGGTTATCGATACACCTGATAAAAACAGATATCAGTCGAAAAGGCCACAAATGGTCATGTGTACACTGGCTCAACACTAAAGAATTATAGCTGGTTAAAACTCTGTTATCTGTGACGTGATAGCAATGAGAATTATAGTAATTGGTGGGGATGCAGCCGGAATGAGTGCAGCATCCAGAGCAAGGAGGAACTCGCCGGAAAGTGAAGTAGTTGTGTACGAAAAAGGCTCATACGTTTCTTACTCCGCCTGTGGAATGCCATTCTTCATTGGAGGGGTTGTCCCGGATTTTGATAGCCTTATTCATTATCCGTTGTCCAAATTCACCGGGGAGAGGCGAATTGACGTGCATATCAATTCAGAGGTACTGGAAATCAATCCGGAAAGAAAAGAGGTGGCCGTGAATTCCAGTGAAGGAATGTTCTCCGATCATTATGATGCCCTGGTTATAGCCACTGGAGCCAGAGCACGTATTCCTGATGAATTTTCAGGCTTAAAAGGGGTGTACACACTCAGGACTCTCAACGAACTCAGAACCATAGAAGATGCAGTCAAATCAGCAAAAGATGCAGTAATTGTTGGAGCAGGATACATAGGCCTGGAGATGGCCGAAGCATTCACCAAGCGTGGCATCAAGGTTTCAATAATCCAGAGATCAGAAAGGATACTCAGGGGCCTTGACAGGGAAATGATGGAAACGGTGAAGGAAACCCTCAAGCGTAATGGCATAGATATCCTATTGAATTCACGGATAGACAAGATAAATAGCGAAAATGGGAAAATTACAGGTGTAACAACAGGTTCCAGATATATCCCGGCTGATCTGCTTTTCGTCTCAGTTGGTGTGATTCCGAACAGTGAAATTGCTGTGAACGCAGGCATATTGACAGGGGTTTCCAATGCGATTAAGGTCAACGAACGCATGGAAACCAATATCAGAGGCATATATGCAGCCGGCGATGTAGCAACCACCAGGAATATGGTGAATGGGAAGGACACATATTTCCCGCTTGCCACCGGTTCAAACAAAGAAGGAAGAACTGCGGGTGAAAATGCAGTCGGCGGCAGTGCAGAATATGCCGGCATCTGTGCAACTGAGGTAGTGAAAGTATTTGATCTGGAAATTGGCAGAGTTGGTCTGACTGACGAAGAGGCGCTGGAATCCGGCTTCAAGCCGGTATCATCCACGATAACTTCAACTTCAAAAGCTTCGTATTACCCCGGGGCGACGCCAATTACAATAAAACTCACCGCTGATCTTGGTTCACGCAGATTGATCGGAGCAAACCTGATGGGAAAAGAAGGAGTTGCAAAACGCCTTGACGTCCTGGCATCCGCGATGTATTCCAAATTGATGGTGGAAGACCTGACCAAGATTGACTATTCCTATTCACCGCCATTTTCACCGACCTGGGAACCAATAGGCGTTGCGGCAGATGTACTGCTTGGCAAATTGAAGCGAATGGGGACTTCATGAACCAAACCGTTTTAGAATCAGGATTCCAGAAAAGCCCGGTCAGAATTAAGTACATGGAAACCCTTGAACTGCCATGACCGGTGTGATTCTGGCAATTGATTCTGGTACGACTGCTGTCAAAGCTACAATATGGTCAAATTCCCTGAAACTTATAGGATCAGCTTCAGAGAAAATATCGATGTCTTACGGTAATCAAGGTATGGCGGAGCAGGATCCAGAAGAAATATGGAATAAACAACGGAAGGTCATCAGAGACGTGATGCTTAAAACCGGTACAGAAGCAGGTAACATAGCTTCTGTAGGAATAACTAACCAGAGGGAGACAGTAATTGCCTGGGACAAACGTGACGGTCGACCGATTCACCAGGCAATATCATGGCAGGACCGGCGCAATAGCTCCCTGGTGGAACGGTTCAGGTCTGATCATTTTTCATTTTTCAAGTCCAAGACTGGCTTGATTCCGGACACGTATTTCAGCGCAAGCAAGATCCAATGGCTGTTAAACAACGTTCCGGGAATTGATGCACTTATTAAGGAAAACAGACTCGCAGTCGGGACAGTGGATTCATGGCTTGTGTGGAATCTTAGCGGGGGATCAGATAATGTAACTGACCCGTCCAATGCTTCCAGAACCATGCTATTCAACATTCATTCTCTGGACTGGGATCAGGAAATACTCGACATTCTCGGGATACCATATGAAATTCTTCCAAGTGTTCTCCCGTCAGCTTCGCATATTGCAGATACCAGCACGGAAGCTGTAGGATTCAGTTCCCCGATATTTTCAATTATCGGGGATCAACAGGCTTCACTACTGGGTCACGGTTCCATGTCAAGAGGACAGACAAAAAGCAGCTACGGTACCGGGGCTTTCATATTGACCAATACCGGTCCCAATCCTGTGTACGACAAAAATCTTCTCACGTCCATTGCCTTTACGGACGAATCCGGTGGCAGGAATTTCTGTCTTGAAGGAAGCATTTTTTTAGCTGGAGGATTGATGGAATGGCTTAGAAAGTCAATCAAGATAGATTTCAATGACGACGACATCACTGAAATAACATCAAGAGTCCTGAAGAATCCGGGCCTGTATTTTGTGAACTCCCTTCAGGGGCTCGGCGCTCCTTACTGGGACCCGAATATGAGGGGAGCGATAGTGGGTCTCAATTACGCGACATCCAAGGAGGATTTACTTGTGTCCGCCATCGCTTCAATAGCCTACAGAACTAAGGATATCCTCAGGGCTTTTGAGGCATCTCTGAAAATTGATATAAACGGACTCAGGATCGACGGAGGATTAACAAACAACCCAGAGTTCAACCAGTTTCTTGCGGACATATTGGGTATTCCCATTACAGTTCCAGCTAACTCAGGAAGCATTACTGCAAAAGGGGCTGCGGCGCTTTCCTTGGCTGTTTTTGAACAAATTCCGATCAGTGAAGTTGGAAAGTTCCTGAATGAATCCGGCGAATCTTACTCCCCAGAAATAGACAGGGCCATAGGTGACCGGATTTACCATGGATGGCAAAAGACTCTCGGTAGACTCAAAGACCTCTGAGGAGATTGGAACAAGTTACTACTTCTTTGAAATTAACCTCATCTGGATATATATTCTATAGTATTTCGATACAGAAAAATTAAAAAGCTGATATTTGTAAGGCACAAGATGACTGAAAGTCAATTTTTGAGAGAAATGGACAGTCTAAAGCCAAGACGTTACCATTATTTCATAACGGCTCTGTCGGACATGGGCTATTTTCTGGACGGATACGATCTGCTCGTAATAGGTCCGGCCCTTATCTTTATAGGTCCGTTATTTGGATTAACACCGGCATTGTCTGCGCTCGTTGGAGTAGCAACAATTATTGGCCAGCTGGTTGGAGGAGCAATATTTGGCTTCGTCGCCGATATGAAGGGAAGGAAACTGATATATCAGTGGGATATGCTGATATTTGCCGCATTTGCAATACTCAGTGCCATTTCGGCCAACGCCGGAGAACTTATCGCCTTCAGGACATTGCTGGGTCTCGCAATAGGCGCAGACTATGCCCTGACCTTATCGATCATAGGTGAATTTGCCCCGGTCAAAGAAAGAGGAAAGCTCCTCGGAACTGGGTTAATGTCATGGTGGATAGGCGGTGCAACCGCAGTCGCTCTCGGACTGGCACTTCTTCCTGTTGGAGCCAACGCCTGGCGGTTCCTGCTTGCAGCTGGCGCTATTCCCGCGGTAATTGTACTGATACTCAGAAGGCAGGTTGAGGAAACACCCAGATTTGCTGATGAGAAGAATGACACAAAAGAGATCACTGAAATCAAAAAGAAATTCCATATGACCGCTAAGGAAGAATCAACCCTCTATGAAGAAACAAATGCCTCGAAGAATATAAATTACAAGAAAAGGGCAGTATTCACATACACTGCCTGGTTCCTCAATGATCTGATATTCTACGGTATTGGTATCTACACAGCTTTCCTGATACTCGCCCTAGGATATTCATCATCATCTCATTCAGACGCTCTGTCCCTTACGCTTCTGCTGTACATGATCGGTATTATTGGGACAATAGTATTCGTATTTACCGCTGATATCATTGGCCGTAAAAAATGGCAGGCTTACACGTTCCTTGCACAGGGTGTGGCTTTGCTTATCCTGGGATTATTCTTTTTGGTTACTGGGGGAGCTCCGCCTCTATTACTGCTTTTCCCGATGTTTGCCATATTCTACTTTGCAAACGCAGGGGGAACAGGACAGACAACTGGGATATTTGTCAGCGAACTTTTCCCCACAAGAATAAGAACAACCGCAATGGGCGCTGGAACAGCAATAAGCAGGGTTGGAGCGATAATCTCCGCAGTGGTCTTTCCCATAACGTTTAGTATTTATGGAATCGTGCCAATGGAAATTCTGCTGTTTTTCGTTGGATTGTCAGGATTTCTAGTAACCATATTCCTTGGGGAGGAGACAAAAAACAGGTCACTGGAGGGAATTTCCTCCTGAATTTTTTAATTTTCAATTTTTTATCGCTGTTCTGAAATTTTACGTCTGAACAGTTTCCATCTGGTTCCGAATACATTCTATAGTTTTTTCAATATTGAATGTGGATAATTCCCTGACCTTGCTCTCCCCGATAATCCTTATCAGAAGGCCGAATTCCATCTCGCTGCTCCATGAAACAGAGGTAGATCCACCTTCCTGTGAAGTTCTCACAATTATAATCAGTTGGATGGATGAACCGGCAATTCTTCCATTTGCGGATATTCTGGCCATATTTTCTGTTGAATCTTCGTATTTCGCAACCAGTTTTCCGCTGAGGGTGGAAAGGTATGAATTTTCCGCCTTTGACACGTCGAGTTTGATTCTGCAGACATATTCTTCTCCGGATCTTGTGTACTGCTGCAGACCTGGGAGGCAAGTCATAATCCTGTCCATATCTCTGAGATACCTGTTTACTTCCTGCACTGGCCTGTTAACGGTAAATTCTCCCTCAAGCAACATATCAGTCAAGGCAGATGGAAGCCGCAAAGATTAAACTTAGTGCAGGCCTCAGTCTTTCTTCATCTATCGCTCCTCTCTTGCCCTCAATCATTTTCAGTAATTCTGGATAACGGCATTTACCGGAACGGGAGAATCTGTCATAGGTGCTGTTAAGGTCTATGTTCTTTTTACCACGATCCATGTTTCCAAATTTTCCTGCTACATAATCTGCCGTCTTCTCGCCAATCAGCCTTCCAGTTGTGAATTTCCCGCCTACAATGGATACAAGACCGTCAAGTCCATCTGCCGTGTGATCCACTATCCTGAAACTTCTTGTTGTTTCCCTAGCAGATTTAGAATTATCGTCCACGAGTGGACGTATGGAAGAATAGATCCTGCGGTATTTCATCCCGCCGAGCAACGGGATCATTTCCTTACCCTCTTCAACCATCATCTCAATATCTTCAGAATCCACTTTGAATTCCTCTGGGTCTTCAACAACAGTTGCAAGAGTTCCGAGTATGGAAACTTCCCCGTAAGGGAGAAAAATATCGCCATCAGAAGGTTTCCTCATCCGGTTTATCACGGAATTAACATATCTGCCGTTGTAAACCGCCATGGATCCCACAGCTGGCATTAGTGGCGGTGTTTCCAGCCCAGATCTGGAAAGCAGTCCGGAAGAATACGGTCCAGCAGCGTTCACCACGTAATCAAAGCTCTCTCTTCTGGTTCCACGAATGTCATTTACCGTGATACCCAGCACAGAACCTGCTTCAACATTAATTTTTTCAACATTGCTGTTTATGCTAATGGATGCTCCGTTCATCAGGGCTTCAAGAGCAACTGCCACGTTGAATTCGTAAGAATGGATGATCTTGTCCGGAACCTTCAGAACTTTCTGAACTGATGGATTCACAAATGGTTCAAGCTTAAGGAATTCTTCAGGCTGGATTTCCTCAGTTACTATACCGAGATCAATACACCTCCTGAACAAGGTATAACCATATTCTGCCTCATCACTGTCAAGTGCGACAAAATATCCTCCTGTGTCATCCACAAAATTTGAAGCCATCTCAAAAATAGTTCGGTTTTCAATTACGCATTCTCTAGCGGAGATCTCGTCATTAACGGCATATCTAGCACCGCTGTGAAGCATGCCATGAAAGTGCCCGCTTGTTCCGGAGGCTATGTCTCCTCTTTCGTACAGATGAACATCATGTCCGGCATTTGCCAGATAGAGTGTGGTAAACAACCCTGTTATGCCTCCGCCAATTACTGCAATTTTTTCGGTCATAACTTCAGGAATTTAGATGGTGTCCGGAATATTTAACATTTGTTAGCAGGAATTCCCTTTCGTGTTGTAGGGAATGAAAGCGATCAAGAATACATCCTTTTACAGAAAAATATTGTTAATCTGCCTGCAACAGTTGGAATGGGAAGCTCCGTTCGAGGAAGGAGATCACACAGAATAAGCCGGATTAAGCTTATACTCTGAAACACCTTCATACTCTCATGCACTTTCTTTCTGATAGCAAGTTTCTGATAATAGGTCACAGGGGGCTGCCCACAAAATATACGGAAAACACACTTAAATCATTTATGGCAGCCAGAGACGCCGGTCTAGACGCAGTGGAACTGGATGTACAACTTACGTCGGATCGTGTTCCAGTTATATTCCATGACTTCGATCTAAGGAGGCTTTCAGGAATGAATAAAGAACTTTCTGACATGACCTGGGAGGAAGTATCTGGAATCAGGATAACTGGTGATGGGCGGATACCGACTCTAGAAAACGTGATTAAATCAATGGATTCCTTCAATTTTTTCATAGAGCTCAAAACAGTCAGGGAAGATGGAAGCATGATAAGAAACGACCTTCCGGACAAGGTTGTAAATCTCATTCATGAATATTCGTTGCGTGATAATGTCGTGGTGATATCGTTCAATCCATATTCTCTCAAGGAAGTAAAGAAACTGGATCAAAACATCCGAATCGGGATTGACTATGACAGGGGAACCCTCTCGGCGTTTTTTCAGCAGAATACGGAAAAAAATCACTTCTTACGGGATTTCGACGTGCTTCTGCCGGAATGCGGGGTGCACACAGATCAGGAACTTAACGCATTAATCAAAGACGGAAGTACAGTTATACCATGGACTGTGAACGATCCGGAACATGCCCGGCATTTTAAAAGGTCAGGCTGTTTGGGAGTGATAACCAATGAAGGGGAGTATATGCTGCGTGAAATGCGGATGTAATAAGGTGTCTGGAGACTGAGATGCAACTGGTTCATCCTATTTCATAATCTTTGCATGGCGATATTCTGGTCTCACACTATATTGAAGTCTCTCTCATACTGGCAGATCAGTTCCATTCCAACGGCCCATATGGTCAGTTCTTCATCGAATATTGAATACCCATGTCCAAGATCGTACACGGGAGATCTGAAGTCACCCTCTGAGAAACCGCCTATTATTACGCTCGTGTCTTTCCCGGATACGTCAAACACTTTTCTTATGTTTGTTCTGGTTCCCTTTGGCGACAGAATCACCGGTTTTGAATGCCCGGATAATTCCAGCAGCGTCTTGAAATCACCGTCATGCAGCCTTAACAGGAATCCGTCCGGTCCAATTATCTGACCTTTGTCAAAGAGATCTTCCATCAATCCTACGAATCTGTTGTAGGATTTCGGTAATCTCACCTGAGGATTCAACTCAACGATCAGGTTGTTTCTCGTGTGTATCCATACTCTCATTTCCCCTTTCTTGTTCAATATGCTTTCCATCGCGACTTCCAGGAAATGGTAAACTATGTCCGGCCTTCCTCTTCTGTTGGATTCAGATGGAAAATACCTTTCTATTGCAGCATGCATGAAATTTGAATCCAGCAGTAACTTGGATGCGGGCTTCTTCCTTTTTTTGGCGTTAATCCTTATGGCATAGTCGTCGGCCATGATTTTTGGAACTATTTCAAGCTCGGTGTCCACGAGAAGGAGATTAAGCATGAACTGCAATTCCAGCGATAGTTAAAATGATGTTTGTTTATATCGATTCACTGAGATTCCAGGGGTGCAGATCAGATGGTTAAGTTGAAGAATGGATTGCTTGAGGTATATACGGGAGACGGTAAAGGAAAGACGACTGCGGCTTTCGGCATGGCTTTCAGAGCTCTGGGATGGGGACTCAGGGTTTACATAATACAGTTCATGAAAATGGGGATATATGGCGAAAACAGGTCATCCAAGTTATTCGGGGAGAAGCTAAAGGTTGAGTATGTTGGCATGCCCTATTTCATCGCCTGGGAAGGAGATATACCTGCTGAGGATCAACAGAAAGTCAAGAATCTGGTGATATGCCCAAGGGGATCCCCTCCAGAGGACTATCGGATTAAAGTAAAGAACGCTTTTGACAAAATGAAATCGGAAGTATACAATGGTGAGTGGGACATAATCATAATGGATGAAGTAAATGTGGCATTGTATTACAATCTTCTGCGGATGGACGAGTTGCTGGAATTCATAGACAAAAGGCCCGGCAATGTTGAGATGATACTGACCGGGAGAAAAATGCCAGAAGAAGTGCTTGAGAGGGCAAACCTGATAACTGAGATGAGAGAGATAAGGCATCCATATTCTCAGGGAATCCCAGCAAGGAAAGGAATTGATTTTTAAACTATCCAGCACTTGAACATCATCGGAGTGTGCGAATTGTGAAACTGGAAAACGGGAGCCTGAAGGACACCATAGTGGTTGCAAATCCAGGCACTGGAAAAACATGGGAGATTGTCGATACGGTGATTGCCCTCCTGAGGGAAAACATTCCGGGCGATGAGATACTCTGCGTTACATTCACCAACAAAGCAGCTGATGAGATGAGAAGCCGGATTCTTCAAGACCTTAAGGATAAACCGGAGTTGAGAAAAGAAGGAATGCGGATATCGGTGAGCACGATCCACAGCCATGCTGCAAAAATGCTGGAATCCGGAGGCAAGCCAGTTAACCTGGTATCAAACACCACGCTTCGTTACCTGATATTTAAGAAATTTTCGGAACTGGGTACATTCACTTACCAGGACGAATACCTTCTATCAGATATAACGCCAAGGACTGAGAATATTATACGTTACCTGAAAAGTTTCAGAATCACGCCTGATAAGGTTGACATCGAGAAAGTGAAAGATATTGTAAAGATGAATCCGGTTTTCCTCAAGAACAAGTCAATTGATGAGAAGCAGTTCGATCGGCTTATCAACGATTTCCTGCAGGTATTCATGTTCTACGAGGCATTCAAGAGTGAAAGAAAATTGATGGATTATAATGACATACTTTCTCAGTTCCTGGAACTGAATAATTCTAGAAAATACAGATATGTCCTTGTTGATGAATTCCAGGACCTAAATCAGATCCAGACAATGATTGCCAGGGAACTTGGAAGAAACAGGATTTTCGTTGGAGACAGGAAACAGTCCATATTCGGGTTCCAGGGAGGCAGCTTGAGCTCATTCAACAGCTATCTCCAAAACACTGACTTCAGGAAACTGTCCAAAAGCAGTAATTATAGAAGTACGGATAACATTCTCAACTACGCGAAAAGCTACTTCCTGTCTAAAAGCACAGATAAATCATACGAAGATGAATTGAGGGATCTTAGGAGCCATGAAGGCCGGCAGGGAGAAAAAGTCGACCTTATTATCGCTGACATTCCTGAACGTGTTTCCTGCAATATCCTTAAACAATCCATGGACGCACATAATGGAGAGGCCCGTCAATACGCCATAATTGCCAGAACAAACGGGCAGATATCCAAGATATCCGCATACCTTGACGATCTTGGGATATCATATTCATCCACAATGCCATATAATGCGAGCTTCAATGCAGCATCCGAGATAATCTCTTTCCTCAGGGGGCTCTTTTCCACGGATCAGTTCGTGGTTGCCCGCGCGCTCCTAACTCCCTTTTCCGGTCTCACCTTAATGGAAGCCACAGATTTATTCAGGAAAGTGAAAGCGACCAGCGATTTCCACGATTTGCTCCCGGATAACATTACAAAATACAGATCCATGCGCGTGGGCTCCGAAATGATAAGCACGGTATTGCGCGAGGTGATCCTGCCACTGTCTGTCACCCTGGGGAATGACTATTATATGGCTGCAAAATCCATCAGTGAGGCATCACACGAATTCTTCGACATATTCCGGGAATTCAGCGTGGAAGAATACTTCAACTACCTGATTTTTGCCTCAAGTGAGGAAGAGATAGACCTCCAGAAATCAAACGTGAACCTTCTCACCGTTCACAAAGCCAAGGGACTGGAATTTGATGAGGTGATCTATGTGCCAGCCTCGCCTTCATCACCCCTGGGTTTCTTCGATATCATGGCATCCGGCATAATAAAACAGGTAACAGGACTGGATGTGATTGAAGACCTGAGTGAAGAGCCGCTTAGGATAGATTTCGTTGCGATCACGAGGCCAAAGGATAAGCTGAGTATTGTAGTAAGAGAAAAGCTGAAGGACGAATTTCTTATGGAACCGGATATCTGTCGGGAACTATCGCTTTCAGCAGATCAAGGGGTACATTCCGGGAGGAAATTCAATGAGGCATATGCACTCTTCATTTCCGGCAGAACCGAGGAAGCAAGAGATCTGCTTGAAAAATCCAAAAAGTGGCTGGAGAAGAGAATATTTGACTACTTCAAGTCTCTGAACAGCATATCCTATTCCATGCTGTCAAGCATTAACGAACCGCTTAAGTTCCTGCAAACAAACATCATGGGTTTGTCTCTGTGGACTGAATCTTCAAGGTTTGGAACCAGTTTCCATGAACTAGCTTCCGGCTATTCTGAGGGTAAAATAAGAGAGGATCAGATTCCAGAGGACCTGATGCAGGATTTCAACAATTTCAGGGGAATACTGAATCAGATCGGCGAAAAATATGTTGTTCCTGCAAAATACAATGAGTACGATCTATCTATTCCTCTGTCAGATCTCCTTGCAGGCACCGAAAATTTCTCCAATATTGCAATTAAGGCGAAAATAGATGCAGTCTTCGTGAATGAAACCGGCAATGAATTCCTCGTTGTGGACTATAAAACCTCCAAGAAGGAGGAAAGTAGCTATTGGCATCAGGTATGGCTTTACACGAGGGTGCTTCAGAAATATCTAGGAGTTTCTCCAGACAGTATCCATTGCGGAATAGCTTATGTAAGCCTGCGTGGAGGGATCAATGTCGGAAAAACCTCACTGTTTAATATGAGGGTATACAACAAAATAGTGAGAGAAGAGCTGATACCGAAAAAAATTGGGATTCTTCTTGGATACATTGACAAACCCGAGTCATTCATCGAAGAGGTGCTCTCCAGCAAACCAGCGGATGAGATCCAGTCACGTATATATGAATCCCTCAAGGATGCGTACACCGAATAGGCCAGGATTCAGGCCGGTTCTACTTTGCCGCGGAACGAAATACCAAAGTATGACTTAACATCGGGATTCCGGGACAGAAGAATCCCTGCCAGCACCTCCGCAACAAAAACAATCGTGCCAATCACGAGAATAAGTGTTCCTGCGCCAGCACTCAACACCTCCAGCATACTGACTGAAATAAGGACAATCCTTGTCATTGTGGTCAACAGTTGAACCGAACCGTTGAATCTACCCATCTCATTTTTGGGTACAGATTTCATGACGACGGTATTTCTCGCTATCCTTGTTCCAGGATTTCCGAAGCCATGCAGAATCTGAAAGATCAGGAAGAGATACCACAGCGGGGCAACGGGAATGAGCAGACTACCCACAAAGAAGATGGTGGTGCATATGTATACAGTTTTCATCCCGCCTACCCTTTCCATAACCAGTGGAACAATACCCCCTGCAATGATTGCGACGCCGGCATAGACGCTTTCTGAAATGGCAAGGAAAGAGGAACTCTGGGCTAGAACTCTGACAATAAATATGGGTTTCAGAAAATTTCCCGCAACAACTGCAATGAAGGGAAAATTAAGCAGATAGATGAACAGGACAGGTTTCCGGTTTTTCCTGAGGTATCTGTATGATTCCGAATAGTTCGAATGGACTCCCCCTTTTTTAGGGTTTACGGCAGGTTCGAAATCGTCCCTTACTGTCCAGAATGCAATTATCCCGACTACCTGAAAAAGAGCGGATATGAGTATCAGTTCCCTGAAATTAAGGAAAATCAATACAAGGGATGTCATGGCAGCTCCAAGGACCACGGGCAACTGGCCCATTATTTCATTGATGCCATTGAGGCGGCCGTACATGTTTCGACTGAACACGCTCTGGGCCAGAGCCTGCTGCACCTGATATGAAACCATGTAATACAGATCGTTTACTATGGCGATCAACACATAGATTCCTGGAGTTGCACTTCCTACAAAATTGAATAGCAGGAATATCGACATTAGGAATGTCGTGCTAATGATCTGGGCCGTGATCTGGATTCTTACTCTTGAATACCTGTCAATAACATCGGAAAGAATTGGCTGGAAGAAGAATCTGGCAATTAATCCTGCAAGAATGGTCGCGCCGAAAAGACCGAAGTAAAGTGGCGATGAAGATAACTGAAATGTTATGAATATCTCCACAGGAAAAAGCGACATTATACTTAGGAATCTTGCGACTACGAACCTTTTGGAATTTCGGTTCATGATCAGTGGCACCTTGCGAGTATGTAGAGTTCGAGCAAACGTGGATAATATGCTAGTGATGCCGCTTCAGAAGCACAATAGAGTTTTCTCACGCGTCTTATGCATTTCGAGTTTTTGTTCAGGACCAGTATAATTTTTTCCCCTGTCATGATCAAAGTTAGTAAGGTATATTTATAAAATATGCAATTTATAAACTTTGTATAGTCATAACACTAATAATAAATACAGGGGTGGTATTGGAAGGATTATGACGACTTATCCATCGGAAACCAGGATAATTCTCACGCTGAAATCTCTGGGTCCCCTTAGCCTGAAGGATCTTGCCGAGAAAATTCAGATTTCAAAAATGGCAGTGCTCAACCACATAAAGAGACTTGAAAACCAGGGAATGGTCGAAAGGAGCCTCGTGAAGGCAAGTGTAGGCCGTCCGTACTATGTGTTCCAAGTAAAGGACATTTCGAAAGAGAAAATGACATCATCAAGTGAATGGCTGCTTGATGGATTGCTTGAATATCTTGAAAAGACAAACAGGGGAGAAATAGCAAAAAGCTTCCTCAATGATAGATACAAACAGATTCGGATTGACTATGAGAAGCGCCTAAATACCCTGACAGGCCAGCGCAAAGTGGAAGGACTAACAAGAATAAGGGAAGAGGAAAACTATTTTCCGGAACTCAGGAGGCAGGGAAAAGACAGTTACGAGCTTCTGGAATATAACTGCCCGATTTTCAAAATATCCAGGAGATTCGGTATAGCCTGCACTCTCGAAACAAAGCTTTTCTCCTCTGTCCTGGACATGGATGTCAGCTCCACTCACAGACAGGTGGATGGAAGCGACGTATGCAGATTCCTTATAACAAAGAAATCGGCGTAGGATGTTCACCGTTCCCTGTAATTTTCCAGCAACTGAATTCGCCTGGCCGGATGCGGATGATCACTGAAAAATGAGGAAAATCTCGGGGGCTTTATCCTCCTCCATTCTTCGAGCAGTTTGATATGGTTCTCCGGATGAACATCATTGACACTTGAGAATAATAACATGTTAGAGAAACCGGATGTGGCATTACGCCTGACAGTTTGTCCGGTTCCAGTGCTGCTGACTATCTTGGCGAGCGCAGTTTGCAAGTTTCCCGCTCCGCCATCAACCGTTTTTGCAGCGTTCACGTCCGCATATGTCTCCCTGAGCCTGTTGACTCCAAGGATCAGAATGCTAAACAGGAAACTGACCACCATCAGGGCAATTGCAATGAGAACGGCATTTCCACTCTGCCGCTGGCTCCTGCCCGAAAACAGCAACATGTAACCTAGGTAGAAAACAATGGTTGGGATAAGGCCGATGGCCATCAGAAGTTCAACGTCCCTGTGCCTCAGGTGCCCTATTTCGTGTCCCACAACAGCCTCAATCTCCTCATGATTCAGGATTCTGGTCAGTGATTTCGTTATTGCCAGTCTTCTGCCCGCTATTGGTGAACCATAGGCAAAAGCATTGGGGAAGTCAACTTCAGCAATGTATATTCTCGGCATTTTCTGATTGTTATTCTGAGCAACCTTCCTGACAATTTCAATAAGCCAGGTGAACTGAGGATCAGTTTCGGGAACAGGTGTCAGCCTGTATGCCATTCCGATGAAATAAGGGGACAATAGCCACTGGATTATGTCAATAACCAGGATAGCCCCAAGAATTAGACCTATTATAAAAATTGAAATTGCCGTGCCAAACATAAAATACATGACCCCAAGTATGATCAGCGTGGCAATGCCGGCAATTAGAATGCCTGCAAATACAGACACAATCCTGATCTTCGCTGATATGAAGTCCATGACACATTATCGAAATCGGGAATTTAACCATTGATCATATCGGATATCTATCTACAGGTCCGTACTGGATCCGGTACAGTTCCGAAAAAATGCCCTTGCGGTCAAGAAGCTCCCCGAAAGTACCATCCTCCACCAGGCCACCCTCCTGCAGAACAACGATCCTGTTCACTAAAGATATCATTGAAAAACGGTGGGTGATAAGGATTAGGGTCTTGTCTTTCAGATATTCCCTCAGTGATGCGATAATCAGTTTTTCCGAATCTGGATCAATCTGTGAAGTAGGCTCATCAAGGATGAGTATTTCCGGATTCCTGACAAAGGCCCTGAGGATTGATATTGCCTGCCTCTGTCCCTCCGACAGGTTTCGCCCCATTTCGCCCACATTGGTGTTAAGGCCGTCAGGCAGACCTGCAAAAATTTCTGACAGCCCGAATTTCCGTGCCATATCGTCGACTGTTTCCCTGCTCACAGTAGAGTCGGCGAACCTGATATTCTCGTAGACGGTTCCCCTGAACATGAATGGATCCTGCAATACCGGTGCTATGAGTTTCCTGTAATCCTCGGTGTTGATTTCATCCATGCTTACACCGTCTAGCGTCACGCTTCCATTTGTTGGTGAGTAGAACTTGAGAATCAGGTTCGAAAGCGTAGTCTTTCCTGCCCCGGTATGGCCTACTATTCCCACTTTCTCACCTCTTGCGATCCTGATCCCTATGCCATTCAATGCCTGATCCGTGCCGTAGGAGAACGACACATCGGACAGCTCTATAGAATCCCTGAATTCCCTCTTCCTGCCGGTTCCTCCCGGCATTGTTTCTACCGGTGAATCTATTATGCCGTATATCCTGCTAACGCCAACCATTGCCGATTGGTATGAGTTGTAGAGCTGTGAAAGCTGTACTACTGGATCAAAAAACTCCTGGACGTAAATCACGAAAGCGACAAGTATACCTACCGTCGTCACTCCGCTCTGAAGCTGCATAGATCCCGCGATTATCACAACGGCGATTCCAAGAGATTCTATGATTCTTATCACAGTACCGTAAAGGGAGGAAAGCTTTGACGCCTTCATGTTTGCCTCAAAATTCTTTACGTTGAGTTCATTGAAATTGCCCTGAATCCTCTGTTCCACATTGAAGGCCTTTATGGTCCGCACGGCGTTGATATTCTCACTGAGGTTCCCCGTTATGGCGGCTATGGTCTTCCTCGTTTTCAGGTAGTTAAGTCGGACTCTACCCTGTATTGAAAACGTGAAGCCCGCTAGAACCGGTATTACGATAAGGGCGTAGAGGGTGAGGCTGAAATCCTTGTAAAACATAATTGAGATTGAGACAAGGACAGTTGTAATCCCTGAAACCACCTGGGGAAGCTGGAAGGTGAGAAATTCACTCAGGGTCTCTGCATCGTTTGTGATTCTGCTTATAAGATAACCGGTTTTTACCTTGCTGAAGAATGAAACAGGTACATGCTGGAGATTCTGGAATGATCTGTCCCTCAGGCTCTTGATGGTGGATTGCGCCAGCTTTGTTGAACTCACTGTCCTTAGCCAGTTGGAAAAAAACTGAACGACATATAACAGAAAGAATCCTGAGGCGAAAAGATAAAGGCCGGTGTAATCCCTGCGGATAACACTGTTGATTGCATAGCCAAGGGACAGCGGGTAAAGGGTTCCGGCTACTGCCGTGATCATTACGGCGATAATTACTTCAGTGCTCTCCCTGCGCATCCTGAACATGTCCCGCAGCAGCCTTGAAAAAGACGGGAGAGATTTCCCGGTTCTGATCAATTGATCTTCCTGATCGTCATAGTCCAGTGGCAAATCTGTCAACTCCCGCGTGTATATCATGATGTTCAGGTCTGGTGGATAGTTCTTCTTCGGCTTTTTTAAAATCAGGGACTGCACTTATCTGTCCGTCAGTGAGCTTCAATACCCTGTCTGCAAATTTGAGGGCTGATTCTCGATGAGACACCAAGATCACGGTGGTATGGGTCATCTCTTTCTTGATATTCCTGAAAATTTCAAGCTCTGTTTCCGGGTCTACGCTGGAAGTTGCATCATCAAGAATCAGATACCCTGGTTTTGTGAGGATCGCACGGGCTATTGCCACTCTCTGTCTCTGCCCACCGGACAGGGTAATGCCCCTTTCACCGATTACAGTATTGTATTTTAGCGGGAGCGACTCTATAAAATCAGATATCCTGGCTATGGCGGCTGACTGTTTTATCTCATCGTCATCGGCATTCATGTTTCCGAAAGCGATATTGTCCCTTACGGTACCAGAGAGAAGCGTGATCTCCTGAGGTACTATGGCAACAGCCTTGCGAAGCGATGAGAGTGGAAACGCATTCAGTTGCTTATCACCTATGAGTATCATGCCAGAACTAGGTTTGCTGAATCCCGGTATAAGGTTAACAAGGGTGCTTTTTCCTGCAGCAGTCCTGCCAGTCAGTCCAACAAATTCACCGACTCTTATTTCGAACGAAATATTACGCAATATCTCACGATCTCCCCTCCTGAATGAGACGTCTCTGAAGGATAGATCGCCGTTCGGATATATTTCTGGCAATGCGGAAAGTTCCTCCTCTTTCTCCAGCGTTCTAATCTCGTTAATGCGCATGATGCTTGCTTTCGAATTTTCAGAAAACACTATCATTCGCCCCAGAAAGCTCACTGGGAAACTGATGATGCTGAATATGTTTACTGCTGATACCAGTGGGCCGATATTTGATCCGTTTATTATGGAAACAAATCCTCCGTACAGCAATACAATTGTTGCTGCAGCACCCACAATCAAAGGCATCATGTTGTTGTATTTGCCTCTTAGTCGGCCGATCCCCATGTTTTCTTGAAAGAACTGCTCGGTAGTTTCCGAGAATTTATCTATTTCCTGCTTCTCTGCGGAAAATCCCCTTACTACCCTGTTTCCCACGATATTTTCCTGCAGGTGCTCGTTCATAAGACCATAATATATCCTTATGTGTCTCCAGTGCGTTCGTTGTTTTTGCTGAAATATTAGGCCAACCAGTATCAACACTGGAACCGTGAGGGTAAATATTGCCGCAAATTCTACTTTGAGGATGAGCAGGGCAACAAAACTGAACCCAATCATAAATATAGTGGGAATCAGCTGGGCGAGTGTTGTAAGGATATAATTCCTGGTCGCTTCGATATCCATAGTAGTTCTTGAGAGGAGGTCTCCTGAAGTCTGGTTTTCATAAAAGCCGACATTCTTCCGGAGGATGTGGCCGAACACGTCGTTCCTCAGATTATACGAATACACCTGGCTCAGGTACTGGGCTCCGTAATTCACGATAAACTGCATTGCTCCAGAGACTGCTGAGGCAAGCACTATCAGTAGTGCGAAGTGCTCTACTGAACTGTACTGGAGTTTCTGTAAAGACCCCACCGCATCACCGATAAGGAGCGGGACAAACATCCTGGATACCATTGAAATAAATCCGGCAGATATAACGATCCAGAGGTATTTCTTTCTTTTATCAAGAAATGCAAGGCTGAAAAGGAGCGGGCCCATTACACCGATAATTCTTTCGAGTCTGAGTTTTACTCTATCCTTCATGGTATACTCCTGATTAAGCGTATCATGTGCCGGACATGGGAACATTTCAATCCAATTAATGTTAACTCTCCGGACAGATCAGGAACCGGATAAAGTCAACTTACAATGGAGACATATATATTTTCAATATCATTCTGGGGAACAACCCAGTTTATCTTGAGACCAAGATTCTGCAGATGTTCTATTATTTCCGAATTGGTCGCGTTCAAATTTTTCCTCAGGATAATCATCTTTCCGTCGATTCTGTAATCAACTGCAAGCCTGTCCGGAATCTCCAGGTGATCTGGCAGTGCAGACACCTCAATCCTTATCCCTGCCTCATCCCTGGAATTCATTGTGTCGTAGGCAATAATTCCTTCATTCATTATCACAATCCGGTCACAGATCTCCTGTGCCTCATTGATCAGGTGGGTGCTCAGAATTATGATCCTTTTGCGTTCTGAATTGAGTTTCCGTATCAGGTCCCTTGTTTCTTTCATCCCCTTCGGGTCAAGTCCAAAGGTGGGCTCGTCAAGTATAAGTATTTCTGGATCGCCTATCATTGCGGATGCCAGACTGAGTCGTTGTTTCATTCCTCTGGAAAACGTGCCGGCTTTCCTGTCCAGATACGAGGTTATGGAAGTAAGGCCTGATACCCGCTTAATTTCATCTTCCGCGTTGCTCCTTGAAATACCTTTAATTCTCGCAACAAAGGTAAGGAGCTCTCTTGCAGTCAGGTACGGGTAAAATTCCGGCTGTTCAACAAGAGCTCCCACGTCTGTCAGAGCTTTCTCCGGCTCGTGTGACGGATTCCTTCCATTGACCATCGCTTTTCCGGAACTCGGCTTGACTATGTTGGTCAGGATCTTGAGCAGGGTAGTCTTTCCTGCGCCATTTGGTCCTAGTATGCCAATGCATGACGGCTCTGATAGATTCAGGCTTACATCCTTGAGTGCTTGAATCTGACCGTAGTTCTTGGAAACGTGTTCCAGTTCCACTGAGGGCATTACTTAACCTCCTTCTGATCGAAGATGATCAGCGCTGTGGAAATTGAAATCACTCCATATATGATCATAACGGCAACTGACCTGATGATCTCTCCCATCCCAGCTGGTGCCAGCGAGAATGAATTACTGAACGGACTTGCAGATATGTTGATGTAAACCTTATCAATGATCTGGGCCGATATATTCAGCAAATAGAACGGGTTGGATTTGTAGAGGAATTCTATTATTATTCCAGAAGCGTTGAATACCAGGAAATATATCAAAAACACAGTAATGTATGCATATGTGTTCTTGTTGAAAATACTGCTTATGAGAAAGGTGAATGCCATTATGGAAAAAATGAAGATCATAAGCAACCCGACAGACTGGAAAAACGCTGTTATCAGCAGGCCATTAAAGAGGTATACAAAGACTGCTGCCTGGACGAACACGTAAACCATCACTGTGATCACTGTCACAGCTACTGCTGCAATATACTTCGAGATGAGTAGATTGCCCCTCCCTATTGGCAAAGGAAAAATATGAAACGCCGTTTTATTCTCAATCTCGCTGGAAACGGCCGAAGATCCAAAGAAAACCGCTGCAAATACAGGTAAATCAAGAAGAACAAACGACCAGAGATACCCGAAGATCATTTCTTTGGTCTCATTTCCGATCCCGGAAAAATTCAACCTCGGAAACAGTTGTGACATGCTGTTTATGTATCTTAAGGAAAAGTAAGTCATCAAACATGAGACCAGAAGTGAAATTATAAGCATCAGATAGAAGCTTTTCGACCTGTAGTAGTTCTTGAAATAGTACGATGTTACAATTGCAAAGTTACGAATGTTATTCCCCATGTAGACCTCTATTGATACGATGTTTTATTGTTCATAAGGCCACTTATAATATGGCTGTGCTCATAGTAATTCGAGGTTCCGACGCCGATAGTTCCGTTAACGTAATTTCCGCTTATAATCCCTGTAAACAATCCATTCCCGAACATCAGGCTGGCTGTTAGGTAGAAACCGGCTGCATAATACCCGTTCCGGAATTCCACGCTAAACTGAGTTTCATTGGCGAATACATTCGCGCTTAAATGCATGAAATACCTGTTGCTCAACCCAACATAGACGGAATAATCAGAAGTGCCGTTAAAGTATTTAACAGCAAGCCCCTGGAAGTTGTTGCCGGTTAAATGTGCATCAATGGCGTCTCTGACAGACAGGTTTGTTCCAAGTGCAACAAGGTTTCCGGATACAGGTGAGGCATAAAAGGTGTTATTGTGCAGGATTTCGGAGAAATTGTCTATTATGTTTAGAGAAACCGGTATTTTTGGTAGGTTCACTATAGCTGGAATGGAAACGGATACGTTTGAAAATTCAAAAATCTGGTATCCCTCATATTCACCATAAAGCGAAGGATGAGCAGTGACGTTAATGCCTGAGGTACCATTGCTCAACTTATTGATCGTGATATTGCCGGTTAACTGCTGAAAATTCAGGTTTGCAATAATGCCTGTTGTGTTGTTGTATGAATACGCATAGAACGAAGTATTATTGTAATCTCCTCTTAGGACAATTGCAGAATCGGCAGGCACGAAACTCACAAGTGGTGGGGATGCATTATTAAAATCTGAATAGATATAATATCCGGTCGGTATCACCAGGGCCGCTGTAACAACTGCTATCACTATTCCCTTTATCAGCGGTAACATTATTATCGATTTTCACCAGCTTAATAAACATATCCAGAGAAAAAAAGGCCATGTTATAGGGTAAAAATTAAATGAAAAAAATGAAAAATTTGGCACCTGTAAAGTGCTTCTCAAAATCAGCCTATCTGGTTATACCCGGCAGTGTTGCTTCCGTAGTACGTAAGACTCCAGGTTGGTGGTGCGTCAAGCACGAACGGGAGCATGTAAGAGTTGTTCAGGGGAGTCAGGTCTGCGAGTGAATTTCCGTATCCCATGTTGTACAATGACCCGTTGAAATAGTAGTCCGATATGGGGTAGGCTGACGAAGGCTGGAATTCCAGTTGTGTGTATGTGCCGTAGAATTCCGTGCCGTTGTATGCTATGGTTGCATTCCAGTATCTGTCGCCGGAAGCTGTGGAAACACTCTGATCGATGATCTGGAAGAGCATTGTTTTATTCGCAGGCTGGTCAATTATGTTCAGCGTCAGTATTGACCCGTTCGGCGTCTTGAAACCGGGCTGAACGGCAGGATTCATTGAATTAAGGAAGTAGTGTGCAAAGCAATTCACACCGGGAACGTACCAGGGAGAGATTGTTCCGTTGGGATTGAGGTCGATTCCAAGCTGGAAGAAACCGACGCAGCTAGAAGTTGTGGTACCATAGTAGTTCATGGCGTTTATCTGGTAGCTTAATATTCCCACCTCAGGCACATTCCAGTTATTTATCACCATATTGGCGTGCAGTACCGTAAATGGGCTGAGCAGGTTTACAAGGAGGCCCGAACCCTGGCCGTATCCTTCCATGGGGTTGTAGCCAGGTATGTAAATGGGGATTTCATAACTGCTGAACACTATGTTTGTAATTTCTGCAGATCCCGAGACCGATCCAATCATAAGGCCAATGTACTGGTAAGCGTGGGGAACAGAGACATTGGCAAATATCTTGGAAGAACCATCCACAAAGAGTTGCATTGACCAGGACACGGTCTTGGAGTGTGTGGATGTGGTGTTCATCACGTTCGCTGTTATATATGCCCAACCGTTGCTGTAAACTCCCCCGGACGGTATAGTGCCGTATTGTTGCAGACTCTCGGGATTCGCACCAGCATAAACTGTATTTCCGGAAATTTCGACAGCTGCAACTGATTTCCCGTTTCCATTTATGATCGAGAAAACAGGTGTTCCGCTCTGTGAATTCGCTGCGAACTGAAACGACACAAACTGGTCTCCGGGCGTAACGTTCTCAGTAGAAATCAGGTACGCTCCCTGCTTCATATTCAGATATGGTTCACCGAAATATCCGCCGTTTACTGCAATTCTCGGCGATTTTCCAGATATCAGGTTCCAACCATATGAGTTATAGTTCCCTCCAGACGTGAACTCAGAAACATATGCAAACGAGCCTGTAGTGGAAGCTCTTGGCGCCTGGAGTTCCTCTAACATAGGCATTGCCGAAGAAACATGCCCGATTCCAATTGGAAGTAGGGACATAGCCATCGCTGCTGTCACAAATAGTACAATTAATGAGACTTTGATTCTCATGTTAGCATTTACCCATTTCGATTTAAAATTGTTCCGCTTCATCAAAAAATTATTCATGGCTCACAAAGATTAATAAATATTCAGTGATACTGAGTGTCATGCCTCTGAATGGAAGTGATTCACTTTATCAGGAAAATCAATGGTGAAAATGAGCTGGGGGATCTAAGAACCCTGCTTTTGCAGAATTCATCTGAAATCGTCAGTCTTTTCAAGCAGAGAGCTGAACTGGCAAAGAGAATCGGTATAATAAAACGGGAACTGGGCCTTCCGTCCAGAATCAGGGAAAGGGAAACAGAGGTGATGAAAGAGTTCGATGATAGTGATTATTTCGGGCGTTCCATTCTCCTGTCGTTGTTTGAATTCACCATCGCAAACGAGGAAGCCATCGATATCGTATCCACATCGGGAAATAACGGGGAACCTGTAAAGGTCCGTGGTGCACAGGACTCAATCCAGTTCATTGCCGGACTCCTGATCTCCCGCCCAGGAATCGAAGTATACTCGACTGTGGAATTACCGGAACACCTTAAGAAGGGTATACAGGCATACGGTTCGCACATAGTCCATGGTGACATTGATCAGCCAGACTTAAGGGTGTGTCTCTGGAAAAAAGACAACAGTTGTGATATTGCTATTTCAAGGGATGGGGAACTGAGCATCTTCACGTTACCCGGAAGCATTCCCGGAGTTACAAAGGTAAAGATTGATTCGTGATGAAGATAGCAGTATTCGGGTCAAAGGGTAAATTCGGGGAAACCGCAGCAAAACTTTTTTCTTCCAACGGTCACGAAGTTTCTGGATTCGATATTAGTGACGGCGAATTCAAAATTCCAGGGGGCTTTGACATTTACTTTCTGGCTATTCCACTGGCATCGGTCATTAAAATGATCAAAACCCTGAAGGATGGTGTGATCATAGAGATTGGTTCAATAAAGAAACCTCTGAAGGGATTTTCTGGAAAATTAGTTAGCATTCATCCTATGTTCGGACCAAAGAGCATAAATGACCCTGCATTCAGGAATATCATATACATTGATGATCTGAGCTTAAAAGACGGAGACAAGATTATTCAGGCACTTTTTCCCGGTTTCAGAATGATACACATGACCACAGATCAGCACGACAGTGCTATGGGTGATTTACTGGTCAAGCCTTATATCTTTTCACTCCTTGCCAACGGCGTAATGACGGGCGAATATGATTTTGGCGGCTTTTCATATAACAGCATGAAGAAATTCAAGGATTTGGTGAACTCGGAAAGCAGGCAGGTGGTCATGGATACCATCCTGTTGAACCCTGAAAGCCCGGAGATCATCAGGAAAATCAGAGAATATCTGGATAATCTGGAGAACCAGATGCGAGAAGCAATTATCAAACAATAGCACTCCGTTCGTTTTGTAAATGCAGGTACGTAAATGAACTGAAAAACTGAATGTATATGCTGTGAGGAAAAAATCAATATCTTCTCACACGGAACAAGAACGGGAAGTAGCATGACACTCCCAAAGCTGATGTCAATGCGGTAAAGCCAAGACTGGAGATATTTAGCCCGAGTCAATGGATATCGTTCCACCCGCAATATTGCCTCTTTCCAGTAGGTCTCGTTGCACTTCTTCAATAGGAATTCGACACGAAACCAAAAGAGAGGCTCATTTGGAACATATAATTTTTACCGTGTTAATGGAAATGTTTCATGAGTAGCCCCGTAGCTGATTCAAGTTTTCAAAGAAAATTTCTCTATTTTTGGTTCAGTAAAGGTTTTATAAGGTCATCGATTTAATTGTTTATGTATCGTCATACCAGGAGACTTATTGTTAGTGCAGTAATGACCTCGGTATCGATTTTGTCCACCGTATGGCTTGCCCTCTCTTTGTCCAGTTTCATGAGGTTGGGAAGCAGCCATTTTATAACCGCTGACAGTGTTTATCCTGCTGTAACTTCTTCTCCGCCAGCGTTTTACTATGTACTTATGGCGGTAATGACTGTCGTTCTGATAGTCTCTGTACTATACTTCGGAATGTCAGTATACTGGTTCTTTATCCGGAAGAAAAGCATTTCTAATCAGGATTCAGTATAAGGAACATCGACACACCCCTTATTTCTAAAAAGATCAGTCCGCGGCCAGAATAAATAGATGGGTAATTTTTAATCTGCGTTTCCGTGTTCAAAATAGTGCCTGTAGCGTGTGTCTCCAGCAGTGTTTGCTGCTTCGAAGTTTTCCGGTGAGTTCAGGTACCTGAGGACTATTTCATTAACTCTCCTGGTTGTATCTGCGGTTTCACGGGATAGCCTATCGAACAATTCCTTTTCAATTTGCACGTTTGGCATTATTATTTTGATCTTAGCTTTATATTTATATTTTGCTGAATCGCGATTCGGCAATTCACGAAGAAATTCAAAGAGGGCCTTTCCGGCATTATTTCAACAAAATCCGGAAATCACTCATCCGGAATGTGAGAATTATTGCTGTTGTTTCTACCTTGTTTACACTGTTCTCTGTCAAGCTCAAGCTAAGATTAATATTGCATTACAAATAGCCTTCAATCGGTACAATGACATTCGATTATGACGCCATAGTGATTGGCGCGGGAACTGGAGGGCTTTCAGCCGGTATAGCATTAAAGGAAGGAGGATCAAACTATCTGATCCTGGACAAGAAAGATGAAATAGGTTTGCCTGTCCGGTCGACCGGAGCAGTTTCCCTAGAATGGGTAAAGAGAATTGGGATGCCTACTGATGGAAGTATAGTCAGGACATTCATAAATTCAATCAAATTTCAAACCGATACCAATCGCAGCATTTCCCTGCACTATGACCATCCTGTTGGCCTCGTGTACGATTTTACCTCTTACGAAAAATTCCTTGCGGAAAAATTTGCCGGAAATCTCAATATCCAGTTTAAGACAAGAGTTATCTCTGTCGAAGGGAATGAAGTCAAAACTGATAATGGTACTTTAACTGCCAAAAACATTGTAATGGCTGCAGGACCGCAATCAACCTTTGGCGAGAAGCTTTCCAGAGACAATGTTCTCGTCGCTTATGAGGAAGTAAGAGAACTGCCAAAGAGAGAGGATTACGAAATGATACTCTGGTTCAGTGATAATGCTCCTGGAGGTTATTTCTGGGATTTCGCCGATTCAGACAATACAAGGAAAATTGGAGTATGCTACTACCCATTATCACCATCAAAACCAAAGGATGTCCTTGACAAATTCACTTTAAAATTTCCGGAAGTTGCCGGCAAACCTATTAGTACGATTGCTCACCAGATTCCACTGGGGACGCCTGCCACGACTGTAGTGAAGGATAATAGGCTATATGTTGGTGATATGATAAACGCCGTTTTGAATACAACCGCTGGCGGACTCCAGGGAGCATTCTGGAGTGGTATTTCTGCGGGTAAGGCAATAGTCCGTGACAA
>JAMDDH010000054.1:0-15229 GCA_023488885.1 Thermoplasmatota archaeon
GGCAGAGGAAAAGCAAAAGAAGCAGCTACGGCAATCAGGAAAGCCATCAATAACGCCAAGATCAATGTCATCGAAATAAGAAGAGGATGCGGTTCTTGGGAATGCGGATGCGGCAAAGCTCACACTCTGCCGTTTCTCGTTGTAGGGAAATCCGGATCAGTTATAGTTACACTGAAACCGGCTCCTCGAGGAGTTGGCAGAGCAGTAGGAGATATAGCCAAGATAATCATCAGAATGGCAGGAATAGACGATGCATGGGGTTTTGCATCCGGACATACAAAGACGACAGTAAACTATGCCCTGGCGGCTTTTGATGCAATGAGAGGAACAGCTAAAATGAAGGTTAATTCATCACTTAACCTGACCACACCAATCTATGTAGGAAGTGTATCCAATGCTGGCAGTAATACGAATTAGAGGAACTACCGGAATCAGGCCGCAGGCTGCAAAAACAGCTGAATTGCTCAGGCTTCAGAGAATAAACCACATGGTATTCATAGAGGACAATCCCCTTTTCAGGGGGATGCTCCAGATGGTGAAGGACTATGTAACCTGGGGCGAGGTAGAGGACGCTACGCTTGAACTGGTTCTCAAGCACAGGGCGCAGCTGAAAGGACATGAATACCTTGACGAGGACGAACTGAAGGAAATTTCAGGGTACTCAACGTACAAGGACCTGGCCAAGGCTCTGAACAAGGGAAAAATTAAGTTCAAGGATATCAGGAACATTGTACCGGTTGTGAGACTGAATCCCCCAAGGGGAGGATACGAGGCCATAATGAAATCCTTTAAACAGGGTGGATCCGCCGGATACAGAGGGAAAGAGATAAACAAGCTCATACTGAAAATGCTAAAACCTGGAGTTGATCTCAATGGTGAAGACAAGAACTAAGAAGCTAAGAGGCGGACATTACGGTCGCGGAATGAAGGCCGGTAGAGGAAAAGGGAAGAAAGGAGGATCCGGAAACGCCGGTCTGCATAAACACAAATGGGTATGGACCTTGAAATACGATCCACTGCACTTTGGTGGAAAAGGCTTCACAAGCCATCACCCAGGAAAACTGGTTGTTCCACTTACCCTGTCCGAATTATCGGCGAAGCTTGAACACCTGCGCGAAGACGGATACGTTACGGAAAATGATGGGAAAGTCAGTATAAACCTTAAGGCAGCGGGATTTAACAGACTCCTGGGTTCTGGAGATTTCAGGCTAAAATCCACTATAATAGTTGAAAAGGCAACCGAAAAAGCATTAAGCAAGCTTTCAGCTTTGGGCATAACGGTAGAGACTGATGGTGGAGATTCAAAGAAATAAGAGTGCGGCATTCCCCATTCTGTTCGTATACGCCTTGGCGATTACGGGCTTCTGGTACTTTAATCACTTTGGCGTGGGGAAAATGCTGCTGGTCGGAGTACTCATCTCTCCGATTTTCATACTCGCATACCTGGTTTTAAGTTATCAGGGACCAAAGCAGAGCAAGCTTTACGGTCTTGAGTACCTGACCGCACGGCTGCCTGCAGTCAAAAAAGCCAAAGGACACGTTCAGTTCAAGTACAAATTTCTCTGGACAGTACTCATTATCATTCTCTATTTCGCACTCACAAACATCTATATTTACGGTTTAAACACAAGCCAGACAATTGACGTTTTCGCGTCATTCAGGGCTATCTTTGCAGGCGCTTCCGGGTCACTCATGGACCTCGGAATCGGGCCAATAGTTACGGCAAGTATAGTCATGCAGCTCTTTGCGGGAGCAAAGATATTCAATATCGACCTGCACAACTCGGAAGACAAGGCGGTTTACCAGGGAGTACAGAAGCTTCTGGTCATTGTAATGATATTTGTGGAGGCCATACCCCAGGCATTCGGATACCTGGTTCCTGACACTGCTCTAGTGACATCCCTCAATTCCATGGCACCGGGTTACGGTCATTTTCTCGCTCAGTCCATAATAGTCCTGCAGCTGTTTTTCGGTTCATATCTCGTTTTCCTTATGGATGAGGTTGTCTCAAAATACGGAATCGGATCAGGAATATCACTGTTCATAGCCGCGGGAGTTTCACAGCAGCTCGTTACTGGAACACTTAACTGGCTACCGGCCACACTTTCATCACCTGCTTCCCTTAGCAATCCCCCCGCTGGTGCATTGCCGAAGATGTTCTACATACTGGTGAATTCCAACTCGGGCTACCTGATCAGCAACGGCATCCCGCAGATACTGTTTCAGCCTCCAAACCCGATGATAGCTCTCCTTGGGACCATACTCATATTCTTCATAGTGGCTTACTTCCAGAGCAGCAAGATTGAGCTGCCCATATCGCATGAAAGGGTTAGGGGAGCAAGAGGTAGATATCCCCTCCAGCTGTTTTACGCATCGAACATACCTGTTATACTTGCAACGGCACTCCTCGCCAACGTTTCAATGTGGACGCTGCTTTTCTGGAGCAGTCCAGTGCTCAGCAAGGTACCTATTCTGGGACACAACAGGCTACTCGGGGCGTATCCCACTGCTACGCAGATCTCCCAGTTTAACATATCACAGACTACGCCAACCAGCGGTCTAGCATATTATCTCTTTTCACCGAACGGCCTCTCGGACTGGCTCTTTCCAATACTCCAGCCCGGCACTGCCCAGAACGTGCTGTTAGGGCATACGGCGCTTGAGGAAGCGATCCATGTGCTTATTTTCCTTGGCTTCATGGTTATAGCCAGCGTGATATTCGCCAAGTTCTGGATCGAGACTACAAACATGGGGCCATCCGCAGTCGCAAAACAGATCATATCAAGTGGAATGCAGATACCTGGTTTCAGGCGCGATCCTAAAGTCATGGAGAACGTTCTCAAGAAATACATTCCTGCAATCACCGTATTCAGCGGAGCTGCTGTAGGATTGCTTGCAGCAGGCGCAAACCTGATAGGAACCGTCGGAAATACGAGCGGAACCGGTCTTCTTCTGGCAGTAGGTATAGTGATACAGTTCTACGAAGCCATGGGTAGGGAACAGCTGATGGAAATGCATCCAGTGATCAGGCAGTTCTTTGTAGGTGGTTAATTGAGAGTTGTTATAGCCGGCGTAGCCGGGGTAGGAAAATCCACAATCCTTGACATAATTAAGAAGAACACGAACTATGATATCATTAATTTCGGAACGCTAATGTTCGAGATGGCACGTGAGATCAACCTTGTAAAAAACAGGGATGAGCTCAGGAAACTTGCCATTGACACCCAGATAAACCTCCAGAAGAAAGCGTCTGCAGCAATAGGGAAGATGGACAACGTAGTCATAGACACGCACGTTACGATCAAGACTCCTGACGGCTACTGGCCTGGTCTTCCCGAATGGGTAATACGCGAACTGAAAGTTTCATCATATTTCCTTATCGAGACTGATCCTCAGCTTATAAAAAGCAGAAGAGATGCAGACAAGAGCAGGAGCAGGGACAACGACACCGTAAATGACATCAGGGAACACCAGGAAGTAAACCGGTACTACGCGGCCGCGTATTCAATCTATACGGGCGCCACCGTAAGTTACGTTGATAATGTTGAGGGAAAACCTGACATAGCTGCCCAGAATATAGTGAGGAGATTGATGTCCCATGACTGAAGTTCGAAAGCCTGTTAAACCGGTTGCTCCGCAGACAACACAGCAGAATGCGATGAGCAAAATGATGCGTATCAACATGATATACATGTTCATGAGCATCATAACGCTGATGATCATTACAAACGCTTCAATGAGAGATTACATTGGCTCGGCCATGAGCTTCGTTTTCATGCCTCTGGTGGGTTTCAATTACAGGTTGCCTCTTCTTACGATAGTACTTATGGGGGCCGTTATCGGTGCCATTACGTCCATCCCCAGGTACTTCTTCACGGACTGGATCAAGATGGGCAGGATCCAGAACAGGATGAGGGCGTTCAACAAGGTTTATAACGAGGCGATGAAAAGCAACCAGAGAGACAAATTACAGAAATTACAGAAGATGAGGATGGAAATGTCTATGGAGCAGAGCCAGATGAGCATGAGCACTATGAAACCGCTTATGGTGCTCACTGTGTTCACGCTGCTTGTATTCGCGTGGTTATACTATTTCCTGAGTAACCTCCCCTACCAGATAATGGCTTTTCCTTGGGATTTCAACATTAACATTGCGCATGATTACCTATCGTTCTCACCATACTGGGTTGTCGCCTATTTCTTCACAAGTCTTACGGTCGGATACTGTGTAACAATGATCATAAAGTATTTCGATTTCTCGTACAAGATCAGGAAATACGAGAGAACACTTGGAAATGAGAATAACAATTAGCGGGCCTATTGGCAGCGGTAAATCCACTGTGGGGAGAATTCTCTCCTCCCGGCTGAACTACAGGTTCTTTTCCGGCGGTTATTTCTTCAGGGAACAGGCCAGGAATCATGGAATGAGCATAGAGGAGTTCAACATATATGCGGAGAAACATCCTGAAATTGATAGAAAGCAGGATGATATGATCGTGGAATTCCTTAGGTCGCATGATAATGTTGTTGTTGAATCCCGGCTGGCAGGCTGGATGAGCCACATTAACAACATCCCGGCATTCAAGGTGTTCCTGACGGCGAGCATGGAAACAAGGCTTTCAAGGATATCGCGCAGGGAAGGCGGCGGAGAATCTCTTCTGAATCTTCTAAAGGAAAGGGAAAAATCAGAACGACGAAGATACTTTGAGTTTTATTCCATTGATTATGACACCACAGAAATTTACGATTTAGTTATAAACTCAGATCAGTTAACTGCAGAACAGGTGGCCGATAAAATTTATGAATCTTCAGGAAAAAGCTGAGGCTCTGGACGGCTTTATCGTAATAGACAAGCCGAAAGGCCCCACAAGTCACCAGATCGATCACTGGGTGAGGGAAATTCTTGGCATCTCGAAAGTAGGGCATATCGGCACCCTCGATCCCGGTGCTTCCGGTGTTCTTGTAATGGCACTTGGGAAGGCTACCAAATTAATCGATATTGCACATGAACAGCAGAAAGAATACGTATCCGTGATGAGGTTGTATGGCGATGTGCCGCGTGAACGCATAGAGGAGGTATTCAGGGAATACGAGACTGAGCTTTACCAGATACCGCCAATGAGGTCTGCAGTCGCCAGGCTCCTGAGAAAGAGGCGCGTATATTCCCTCAGGATTATGGAAATTACGGGAAGACTGGTGCTTTTCAGGGTAAGGTGTGATTCAGGAACATACATAAGGACTCTCTGCACAGACATGGGATATACCCTTGGAACCGGTGCACAGATGGCAGAGCTGAAACGTACAGAAACGGGGCTTTTCAAGGAAGAGAATGCTGTAACACTGCAGGATCTCCGTGATGCCGTTGTACTGAAAAAAGATGGCAAACCTGAAATGTTTAACAGGATGTTTTTCCCGTCGGATTACCTGTTCAGGGACTATCCCAAAGTAATAGTAAAGAAGTCAACCCTGCACAACATTTCACACGGTTCGGACCTCTTTCCAGGAGGGATACGGGCAATAATAGGCAAACCCATGCGCGGAGACCGTGTGGCAGTACTTTCGGAAAACAATGAACTTGTCGGAACAGGACGGATGCTTGTCAGCTACGACGAGATAAACGACATCAAGGTCGTGGACTTTGACAGGATCATGATTGAAAATCCGGATCAGGAGAAGGTTGAGATAAAGAGGGAGATCAAGCCAAGGCCCCCGGAAAGGAAGGCATACAGGCCAAAGGGAAAGCCCCAGCGGGCACAGCCAAAGGAAAGAGAAAGGTTCAGGGAACGCCCAGTACTCCAAAGGAGGGAAAACAATGGCAGAAAAAAATTCGACAGGCCGAAGAAGAGAAGATAGCTGGTTTGGCAAAAAGATTGGCAACCGGAATTTTGTCTACAAAGATTTTGAGGCTAACTTCGTGGAGGTATTCGATGACCTGAGGATGGGCAACAGCCCTGACTTTGATGCTCTTGAATCCGACAGGATACCGGATCTGCATGAACTCCTGATAAAGTACGGTGAACACCGTGTTATTGAGGAATTTGCCGATGATCAGTATATCCGGAAATTTTATGCCCTGATACCGGAGATAAACAAGTCACTGAATCTTATACTTGAGAAGGTCACTAACTTCGGCCTCATAACAGGCCTGAGCTATGGCAACAATGATCCCTGCGCATTCTTCAGACGGCTCAGGGGTCTTGATCTCCCTGAGCATGTTGTCGGCGTACTCGACCAGATTTCCGACACAGCAGAATCGTTATGCTCTCTCAGGGGTTCTATAGTCACATTTCTTTCCGAGAGGATCAGGAACACCATGCCCAACACCAGCGATCTTGTGGGAGAAGAGGTTGCACTTGAGCTTCTTTTCAGTGCCGGGAGTCTCAGGAATCTCGCGTTGATGCCTGCAAGCGCAATCCAGGTGCTGGGTGCGGAAAAGGCACTGTTCAAGCATGTCGTTCAGGGCACTCCTCCTCCGAAACATGGGGTTATATTCAAATGCAAGGGCATGTCGGCCCTGAAGAGCAACGAAAGAGGCAGAGTGGCAAGATTTATTGCCTGCAAGGCTGCGATAACCCTGAGGGCAGATTATGCAGGAACAAGAATCGACACTGCAGAAATGAAGGATAAAATACAGGGTTTACTCAAAAGGAAGAAGAATTAACATTATCCTGTGAAGCTTTCAAGCTCTTTTTGCCTGGGATGTTTATCCTGTGCTATGGGAATCGGGTACTCTCCGGTTAGGCAGCCCACACATAAATCCTCCCTCTTCATCCCTATGCTTCTGACAAGGCCATCTATTGAGAGGTATCCAAGGCTGTCTGCACCCAGCACATTGCATATTTCATCCGTGGTTTTTCCGTTTGCAACAAACTGGTCCCTGGTCTTCATGTCCACACCAAAGAAGCATGGAGCAACAATCTCCGGCGATCCTATCCGCACATGTACCTCCTTGGCGCCGGCTTTTCTCAGGATTGATATGATGTGGTTCATGGTGTTGCCTCTCACAATGCTGTCATCAACCAGTACGACTTTCTTTCCCTTTATTTCTGACTTTATGACGTTGAGTTTCATCTTCACAGCAGAGGTCCTGGATTGTTGTGTTGGCATTATGAACGTTCTTTCCGAGTACCTGTTCTTGATAAGTCCTTCACTGTATGGAATACCAGATTCATTGGAGAAGCCAAGCGCCTGGGCGCGACCGGAATCCGGAACCGGCACGACAACATCAGCATCCGCAGGATGTTCCTCTGCCAGGATTCTTCCCAGCATGATCCTTGAATGAAACACTTCAATTCCATCTATGATGCTATCCGGTCTCGCAAAGTATACGTATTCGAACATGCAGTGAGCAAGTTTCTTCGACGAACCTGTTATTAGTGTAATTATTCCGTTGGGCGTGATCTCGACAAGCTCACCGGGATTTACATCCCTTATTTTTTCTGCTCCGAGAACATCCAGTGCACAGCTTTCAGAAACCACGATATAGTTATCCTCAAACCTGCCTATGATTAAAGGCCTGAACCCCAGGGAATCACGAAGGGCGAAAAGCCTGTCGTTGATCATCATCGTGATGGAGTACGCACCCTTCAGCCTGTCCATGGCTATTCTCACGCCGGAGGAAATACCGTGAATTGACATCTCTCTGGATAGTTCCAGAAGAAGGACCTCGGTATCGGTTGAAGTAAGAAATGTGAGTCCCTGTTTCATAAGATCTTCCCTGAGCCTGTCGGCGTTTGTAATTTCGCCGTTGTGGGATAGGGCTATGTGTCCCATCGAGTTGGAAACCAGGAAAGGACCAGCGTTTTCCATGGATTTTGATCCTGCGGTGGAATACCTGGTATGTCCTATTCCGACAGTTCCGCCCAGGCTGGAATCCAGTCCCCTGGACTTTTCATTGAAAACTTCACTAACCAGGCCCATCCCTTTCCTTACGTTAATGGATGAGTCATGAAAAGTAGCTATTCCTGCACTTTCCTGCCCCCTATGCTGAAGGGTCTTTAATGACGCTAAAACAATTGGATACGCTGGTTCTGAACCAATGTATCCTACCACAGCGCAGTGATCACTTGGCTTTTGCCCAATTGTAGGATCTAACTCTTGCGTCAGGGAATCCACAGTGAGAACACCTCTTCTGTCTGACGTGATAAGCGTGATGGCCACATCTTCGACAACTGACATGGACCTTCTTGTTGTTCATCTTACCCATTACGGCTGTTCCATTACTCATTGATTATCACCCTTTGAAGGAGAGACAAATATTACGTTGTCCCCTCGAACCAGAATCCTCTCGTGTACACCACTGGTTTGACCGTTGATGGTCTCTCCGGCATTCTTTATCACAAGATTCATGTAAATGTCGTAACCCTCCAAGATACCTGAGTACCCCCGGTTTCCTTTGACGTCGACCAGGACATTCTTGTCAATTGAGCTTCTGAGAACGTCCATTGGCTTAACTGAGCTTGGTTGCGGCTTCGGCATTTTAATTCGACGCTGAATTGAGAGTTCGTATATAACACTATTGCACTTTCTGCGGCGGACTTTTTTCGCGATTTGAGATAGTATGTAAACCAGTACTTTTCCCGCGTTGCTCCGCAAATTCGCTCAAGGGAAATCGCCATCTTTACGATTCACAAAACAGGTCAGGACGAAAGCCAAACCTTTAGATGTTGACTTCGCGCTCAATTCAAGAAAACTTATATTCATCTAACCAATCAGCCGAGAGCATATAAAGACATGAATGCAAGAGAAAATCCATATGTAAAACTCTTGCATCTTGCTTTAACCACCACAGGTGACTACGTTGAAGATGCCCAAGATTGTAAAGATGTATTGTCCGTCGTGCAAGAAGCACACTCCTCATGAAGTTGAAAGAGTAAGGAAGAAGAAAGCTAGCGAATTCAAAGCTGGACAGAGAAGATTCAGAAGAGCCACTTCAGGTTATGGAGGTTTCCCGAGACCCAAATTCGAAGGAAGAGAAAAGCCAACGAAAAGGGTCGCCCTCAGATTTAGGTGCCAGACCTGTAAAACTGCTCTAACTCCTCCTAGCATAAGGGCGAAGAAATTCGAAATCGTGGAGGCTCAGTAATGTCGGAAGTAAGCAGATTCTCCAAGCCGAAAAGCATTGGTAATAAATTTTTGAAAATCAAGTGCAAAGACTGCGGAAATGAACAGGTAACATACACCAAAATTTCATCAGTCGTTGTATGCAATATATGCGGAGCCACACTCGCAAGGCCTACCGGAGGTACCTTCGATCTTGGCGCGGACATAGTTGGAGACACTCAATGAAAAAGGACCTTCCTGAAGTCGGGGATCTTGTGGTAGTTACCATAAGGGAAGTCAAGGGTTTCGGGGCAAATGCGAGACTCGATGAATATCGCGGCAAGGAAGGTTTCATCCATATAGCTGAAGTTGCAACCGGCTGGGTAAAGCATATCCGCGATTACCTGAGAGAAGGCCAGAAAACGGTCTGCAAGGTCCTTAATGTCGATGCAACCCGTGGTTACGTCGACCTGTCCCTGAAGAGAGTTAATGAACACCAGAAAAGGGAGAAAATTTCCGGATGGAAAAATGACCAGAAGGCAGAGAAGCTCCTCGAACTCGTAGCCAAGCATCTGAAAAAAACCATGGATGAATGTGAAAAGGAATTCATAGGAGAACTCAGGACCAGATACCCGAACATGTATGATGCATTTGAAGACGCATCTGCAAGTGAAGACTGGCTGCCGGACCTGAAAGGCAAATGGAAGACAGTATTCATAAAAATAGCGAAGGAAAACGTCACTTTGCCTTATGTCAAGATTGGGGGCTATATCGAAGCATATTCCCTTGCACCAAACGGCGTTGAGGCGCTTAAGGAATCTTTGCTGTCGGGCATGGAAGAAACCGTGAAAATACAATATGCCGGTGCACCCAGATATCGAATCACCGTAACTGACAAAGATTATAAATTGGCCGAGGATGCCTTAAAGAGATCAGTCCAGAAGATACTGGAAGCTTCGAAGAAAAATGGCGTAGTGGCGGAATTCACCAGAAAATAGTGAACTGATAAGATGCATTCATTGATTCATAAATGCAGAATTTGTAACAGGTATACAATGCTGGACAACTGTCCTGATTGTGGAAGTGTTGCTGATGTTGCGCTGCCGCCAAGATATTCGCCGGTCGATAAGTTCCAGAGATTTAGGATTGAACTAAAGAAGAAGTGAGTTTATGGAAAGAATTATTGTCAATCAATACAAGAAGCCAAAATTAAACAATCCCGTACTTATAGGAGGTCTGCCGGGCATTGGAAATGTTGGAAAAATAGCCGCTGAATATCTTATAGAAAAACTGAAAATGGAGAAACTCGCAGACGTTTTTTCGCAATATCTGCCTCCGCAGGTTTTCATAGACGATAACAGCGTGGTGAAGTTGGTCAGGAACAGCCTGTACTATAAAAAATTCCCGAAGAAAAATGACCTGCTGGTACTGGTAGGAGATTTCCAGGGAACTACGCAGGAAGGACAGTACGAAATGTCTTACTTTATCCTGGAACTGGCGAAGACGTTCAACGTATCCCTGGTTTACACACTTGGTGGATACAGTACCGGAAAGATTGTCGAGACACCCAGAGTACTTGGAGCTGTCACAAATTCGGAACTTCTGCAGAATCTTCTGGATAGCGGGGTTGTATTTCCCAAGGGAGAGCCGGGAGGAGGTATCGTCGGATCTGCAGGCGTTATGCTCGGTCTTGGAAAGGAGCTTTTCGACTTCAAGGGTGCATGCCTCATGGGAGAAACCTCCGGTTACTTCGCCGATCCAAAAGGCGCCAAGGAAGTGGTCAAAGTACTGAAGAATCTTCTTGGTCTTGAAGTCGACATATCAGATCTTGAAGAGAGAAGCAGGCAGATAGAACAGATCACGGAAAGAATGCAGGAAGACGTTCAGGCAAAAATTCAGCAAAAGGACGATCTGGGCTATTTCGGATAACCATTTTCCAGACTTTCTTTTCTCCCCTTTTATTACAATAATGGCAGAATACCAATAACATCCTGTTTTGTTCCGGCAAAATGCTTTATGCATCAACTCTATGCGAATGTAATGCCTGCAGGAAAGGCCAGCGTTTCAGAATTCAGGGAAGCATCTATTTCAGAATTTTTCGAAAAGAACCGCCATATCCTGGGTTTCGACAGCCCACAGAAATCATTGTTCATGATAGTCAAGGAAGCTATGGACAATTCTCTGGATGCGTGTGAAGAGCATCAGATTCTCCCCGAAATCAAGGTTTTCATGGAGAGATCTGAGGGAGATGAGATCTCAGTAACGATTGAGGACAACGGTCCAGGCATAGATAGAAAGCAGGTGCCAAACGTATTCGGCAAGCTTCTCTACGGATCAAGATTCCACTCCTTTAAGCAGTCAAGGGGACAGCAGGGCATTGGCATAACCGCAGCCATACTGTATGGCCAGATAACAACTGCAAAAACTTCCAATATACGGACAAGGCGTGCGGAAGACGATGTGGCGTATGAATTCGATCTGGGCATAAACGTCAAGGAGAACAGGGCCGACATCCAGTTAGAAAAGCCAGTAATCTGGGACGTTGCTCACGGAACCCGCATAAGAATCATCGCAAGGGGGAAATATCAGGTGGGAAAGCAGTCGGTGCTGGAATATATCCGGCAAAGTGCAGTGGCTAATCCCAATGCATCGTTCATTCTGAAGGACCCGGATGGGAAGGTCTATGAAATAGGGCGAGTAACCGAGATACCTTCCAAACCTGCGAAACCGATAAAACCTCATCCTCTCGGTCTAGAACTTGGTGAAATAAACTCCTTGTCAAAGAACTCCCAGGCAAAAACTGTAACAGAATTCTTGAGGGAGGACTTCAACCGGATAAGCGAGAGAGTTGCAGAGGAAATACTCCAAAATGCAAAAGTTGACCCGGCAAAGAAACCCCAGAGTCTTACCCTTCCGGAAGTCAAGGCACTCAAGGAAGCTTTCCTGAAGGTCAAGCTTATGCCTCCCCCAACGGACTGCCTCTCTCCCCTCGGATCAGAGTTCATAAAGAAGGGGCTGAAGAACGTGTACGGGGAAAACCACCCGTCACATTACGCCAAGCCGGTAATAAGGCCGATAGCGATATACAATGGCAATCCTTTTTCGATCGAAGCCGGGCTTGTCTATGGAGGCGATCTGCCTTCGGATGAACCTGTGAGGATAGTCCGTTTTGCAAATAAAGTTCCGTTGCTGTACCAGCCGGGTGCTTGCGCCATAACAAGGGCGGTATCGGAGATGGACTGGAGACCATACGGTTTCGACCAGAAAAGCGGACAGGGGGTACCTTTTGGCCCTGCAATAATTTTCATCCATGTTTACGGCATACGCATACCCTTTACGTCAGAATCCAAGGAGGCAGTGGCAAACGTCCAGGAGATCATGGAAGAAGTCACTCTAGCGCTGAAAGCCCTCGGGAGAGGCGTGAAATCTTTCCTAGGAAAGAGGGAAAAGCGGGAAAAGATTTACGAAAAGTTCAGGCTCGTCAACACCCTGTTGCCTGAAATCGGCAGGAAATCTGCACAGATACTAGGAAAAGATGTACCAGACATGGATGCCGTTATTTCAAAGGTAGCCAATGTAGTATTCATCACTGAGGAATTCAGCACGAATAACGATGGAGTGGGTGTAACCATGAAGGTCATAAACTATACACAGAAAACGGTTTCCATGACTGTATATGCCGATCCCCCGACCGGGGACTACGATGGCATGGACCTGAAATGGGAAATCAGTGACCTGGAGCCATCGGCAGAATTTTCAGGACAATTTTTGCTGAAGGGCCGCACGCCAAATTATCCTGGAACGAACTATTACTTCACTGGCATTGATCCGGTCAGGGTCCAGGGTGCAGAACCCCTACCTGCAGACATAGACACTGCAACTGTTAACGTGATGGAATCCGAGGAGGAGGAAGCATGACGGCGGAGGATACGAGCAGAAAGCTGTCTGAACTGGTGAGTGGGATTTACGATCTGCTTGCCGGCGGTGAGGTCCCCGAAATAATGATGTCATCCAGGAACAGGGACAACATAGTTCTTGATCCAATGACATCGGTCTGGAAATACGGTGAATCAAAGGTTACAAGGTCAGGCAAAACTGTGGACGGGGCAGAATACATGGTCAAGATGCTCTACATGGTAGACTTCATAAGGGAGATGCTCAGCGAAAACAAGTCCTCGACGCTCAGGGAGATGTATTACATTTCTGAGGGATGGAATCTCGGCAAGTTCTCAACACAGGATGAATCCAACCTTATGGCGGAAGACCTTGAGGTACTGAGTGCACTGTTGAGGGAAGATTTTAAGTTAAGGCCTGAAGAGAATGGTGCCAGCATAATAGGGAACATCACAATAGAGGAAAGGACCAGGAAGGGAGAATTCAAGAAGATAAACTGCAAGGATGACGTGGGGGACGGCGGTTACTCCATTCCATACAGTGTGGAGAACGACAAGCTGAGGATAAAAGAGGCAGACGCCGACTTCATTCTCGCAATCGAAACCGGCGGAATGTTTGACAGGCTCGTGGAAAACGGGTTTGACGAAAGTAACAGATGCCTTCTTCTCCACCTGAAGGGACAGCCGGCAAGGAGCACCAGAAGGCTCCTGAAGAGGATAAACGAAGAACAGAACATCCCGGTGTATGTTTTTACCGACGGTGATCCATGGTCATTCAGGATATATGCGTCGATAGCGTACGGGGCCATAAAAACGGCCCACATTTCCGATTACCTGGCCGTGCCTACTGCCGAGTTCATAGGGGTCACAGCCAGCGACATACTGAATTACAAACTGCCAACTGACGTCCTCAACGACAAGGACATTGCAGCATTGAATGCGGAGCTTAAGGATCCGAGGTTCCAGTCGGAGATATGGCGCGATGAAATAGAAACCATGCTCGGGATAGGAAAGAAAGCAGAACAGCAGGCGCTGGCGAAATATGGGCTGGATTATGTAACCTCAACATACCTTCCGGAGAAATTATCACAGTTGAGCGGATACAGGTGGTAGGTAGCATGAAAATTTCACTGGTGCAGATGATATCGAGCGCGGATAAGGAAGAGAATCTGAAAAAGTCACTGGATGTTATCCGGGGCCTCTCATCAGAGAAGCCTGATCTGATAATATTCCCGGAATATCACATGTACATGCCGGACTTCGCGAATCCCGGAATTGCGAAAGATGTATCGGAACCTACAGACGGAAGCTTCGTGACAAGCCTGTCCCAGGCTTCTGAAAAGATAGGCAGCAATCTCCTGCTGAATATGGTCGAAACGAATTTCGGATCTCTAAAACCTTTCAATACCTCTCTCCTGATAGATGATCTCGGCGTGGTTGCAGGGAAATACAGGAAAATTCATCTCTTTGATGCCTACGCAATGCAGGAAAGCTCTGTCTATGATCCAGGCAGGATTCCCATAAAAGCGATGAACAATGAGAAGTTCAGGATAGGTGTTCAGATATGTTACGACCTGAGATTCCCTGAACCGTCAAGATTGCTCACTCTTCAGGGTGCCCAGATTCTATCATACCAGGCTGGATGGTTTGCCGGGAACAGGAAACTTGAGACGTGGAGGACCCTCCTTAAAGCAAGGGCAATTGAAAACGGTGTTTTTGTCCTCGGGACAGCACAGTGCGGAGAAAAGTTCACTGGGCACTCTATGGTTATATCGCCCTACGGAGATGTAATACGCGAATCTGACAACTCGGAAACTGTATTGACTGAAACACTGGACATGAGCCTTATCGAACAGTACAGGGAAGAGGTGCCGATGATGAAGCAGAGGCGGAAGGACATGTATGATGTGTCCGGTTTATAGACAACGGAGCAGGCTTCTGAATTCCATGTAGTCCTTTACCCTGAATCTTGCATGAGTTTCCTCTTCCCCTATTTTTACAGACAAAGTGTCCTGATTCGCAATGAAAGCATCCTCATCCGTGAGGTCATCTCCAGCAATAAGCGCAGGACGTCCGTTCCTGAGGCTCTTTATTGTATCGCCCTTGTTTATTCCTGGAATCCGGAGTTCCATTATTTTCTTCCCCATGTAAAGAGTCATGGAGGTTTCAGCGGAAATCTCCCCAAGCTCTCTGTTCAGGCGGTCAACCTGGCTGTCTTCAAGTTCCCACAGGCTGAAAACTATTCCCCCGTTTTTATTGAACATCCTTATGCCAGGATATTTTTCCAGAAATTC
>JAMDDH010000054.1:15759-38636 GCA_023488885.1 Thermoplasmatota archaeon
AGGGCGTGTGGCAGGTTGAATATTGATCCTGCAAATTCAGACAGTATCAGGATACCGTGATCAGAAGCTGCCACAAATTCTTTGCTCACCAGATTCAATCCGTCGATGAGGGGAGTTATAAGGGCTATGTCAGCAGTCCTGTAGTAACTCATGAGCTGGCTGTCGGATATTTTCCTGTACAGGTAGATTATCGGTTGCCAGGATAGATCCGAATATGCTCCGTTTATCCTTCCGACAGTCATCTCGAGCTGCTTCTTCATATCGGCGTATTCCGGCACAGAGGTGCGGCTTGGCGTAACTATCATCACGTAGACAAATTTCCTGATGTCATCCGGAAACATCTTCAGGAGGCTCTCAATGGCAAGCGCCCTGTTGACAAGCCCCTTCGTGTAGTCAAGGCGGTCAAGTGAGAATATCAGTTTCTGTTCCTTTCTCAAATCTATCCCCAACGGTTTTGCATGAGCTTTACGGAAATATTCGTCATCAATTCCAAGGGAGTATGAAAACAGCTTATCATCCAGGTTCCGCTCCACACCAAGTAGATTCTCACAGGATTCCCTGAAATTCTTCTTGTACAGCTCAGTGTGGAAAGTGATTATGTCCGCGTTTGCTATTCCGTCGGCTATTTCAGCCGCATTAGGCAGAATTGAAAAGAATTCCCTTGCCACCCACGGGATGTGCCAGGTGAATATGATCAGGTTTCTAATGCCCGAATCCTTCAGGAGTTTTGGAACAAGGGCAAGCTGGTAGTCGTGAATCCATATTATTGTACCGGGTTCTATGCATTCCCTGATCTTTTCTGCAAACTTACGGTTCACTTCCTGATAGACGCCAAAACCGTTTGGTGTCTGCTTTATCCTTTCCCTGAAATAGTGGAATAACGGCCATAACGTACCGTTTGAATAATCTTCATAGAATCCCCTCCTCTCTTTCTGTGTGAGGGGAATCCTGACAATCTTGTATCCTTCGAAATCTTCTTTCAGATATTCATGGTCAAGATTGCCGTCTCCCCAGCAAACCCAGATTCCCCCTTCCTGTTTCATTACCTGACGGAGGGCGGTGGCAACGCCTCCTACGTTGTTCTTCACAATATCCCTGCCACCTGTATTTTCATGGGTGACGGGGCATCTGCTTGTTACCACCAGATAGGTCATGAATAGAAGATTTCGTTTTTATATTTAAATGGTCATTAACCATTGCACCTATCGGATCAAAAAGAATTAGACTGGATAATGCATGTAAGAGAAATTGGAAACATTACACTTTCTCTAATCCAAAAGGCACTCGAAAGTGTTTTATATGTCCCTGAAATCTACTGCACGTGACGGCCATAGTGGCAGGGTCACACCCGGTCTCATTCCGAACCCGATGGTAAAGCCTGCTACGTACTGTATGTGTACTGTCTTCCGCGAGGGGACGGGAAGTGCGGTTCGCTGTCACACCTTCTAATTAATTTTGTAAGTTTACTTCGCTTTTGTATGATCGGCTTTCAAAATTCAGGCAAATAAAATCTGGGGATGCAGCAGCATCATTCGAATCTGGCTGGATCGAACATGTAACTGCTCACATCCTTGGACACACGTTCTTTATTGGTCCTCAGAACTGCAAGAAACTCATTGATCTTGTCAGCAGCCAGGCTTTTCATCTCCCCGCTCAGCATGTTTCCTGATCGGTATTCTTCGTGGATTTTCTGAACTTTACCATAATTTTCCTCCAGCAGTCTGTAGACATTAAAGGCAAAGTCTATGTCCGGGTTTGCACCATATTTCCTCTGTTCCTCAGCAGTGTCCCTGCCGCCGGAAAATGCATACTTCATCAGTTTTTTACGCACGGACTTTGGATCATCATCAAGATAAATGCCACTGTTCTGATCTGAAGACGACATTTTTCCGCTTCCCTTCAGCGACGGAATGAACTTTGAGATAATGGAAGACGGTTTGTAATATCCGAGCTTTGGAATCACATCCCTCGCCAGCTTGAAGTGAGGGTCCTGATCAATGGCATATGGAATCAGGCAGCGGATATCTTCTCCCTTGAGTTCGGATAAAAGGAAAGCCGGCACTGCCTGGATACTTGTGAAAAAGAATTTTCCTATGTTGTCACTGTCTGTAAAACCAAAGACGGCCTTTGCGGATGAGGAAGTTATGTATCTCGCAACCTTTATGGCGTTATTGTAGAGGAGCCCGGAATGTTGTGAATCCACAAGCACGTGGGTCCTGTCAGGATTGAAGCCCAGGCTTAGTATGTCCAGGATGTTTTCATCGGTGTACCTGGAAATATCCTCCTGATCAATATCCCTGAAGAGGTATTTTTCATCATCAGTTATCTGTATTATCAGATCAACATTGAACTTATCCTGGAGCCATTTGGTGAAAAGAAAAGGAAGAAGATGGCCAAGATGCATCTTCCCGGAAGGTCCTCTTCCTGTGTACAGATAGAAACGCTTCCCGTTGCCATAATCGTCAAGGATCAGGTCAAGGTCTCTGTGCGCAAAGAAAATACCGTACTTAAGGAAGGGATGAAGATCACCGGTAAATCCGCGAATTCTCTCAAGCATTTCGTCATTCAGCCTCTTGGCGCCAAATTCGTCTGCTATCCTGTCGTAATCAGTATCCTTCAATTCCTGGGAAACAGTCCACGGAGTAACTTCCATTTTATCTGTCATCATTGCACCTCTTAAGTTCATTTCCACTTGCGTAATATACGGCCCGCATTTCAAACCCTTAATGCATGGCTGGATCACTGGTTTATTTTCATAAAGAGATCCTTGTTCATGAGGATCTTCACTCGTCCAAGATCTTCTGGCCTGAATATTCCATATTCAGTTATGAATGCTGTGACATATTTGTGCGGTGTGACGTCAAAGGCAGGATTTTTTGCCCTGCTCTCCGCCGGTCCGAGCCTTTTGCCGTTAACAACCAGAACCTCGTCTTCTGATCGTTCTTCAATGGGTATGCCTTCGCCGGATGCAATGGAGAAGTCGAATGTGCTTCCCGGTGCAGCCACATAGAACGGCACTCCGTTCTCTTTTGCCACCACTGCTTTTTCATACGTCCCGATCTTATTTGCGAAATCGCCGTTGGCTGTGATCCTGTCGGCACCCACTATGGCCAAATCAATCTCTTTTTTCCTCAGGTAATAGCCTGCAGCGTTATCAGCGATTATGGCATGTTCTATTCCTTCCTGTCCAAGTTCCCACGCTGTCAGTTTCGCACCTTGCAGTCTTGGCCTGGTCTCATCCACAAAAACGAAAATCTTCTTCCCCTGGTTATGTGCAATTCTCATGGGTGCAAGCGCAGTTCCCCAGTCAACGACAGCAAGAGCTCCTGCGTTGCAGTGTGTCAGGATTCTGTTGCCTGATGAAATCAATTCGTTGCCATACTCGCCAATCTTTTTGCTTCTGCCGCTTATTTCACTTGAATATCTCTTTGCCGCATTCATGTCAAAGTTGTTGTCTTTCATGAAGGCAATTGCCTTGAACAGATCGAATGCAGTCGGCCTGGTCTTGCTGATCTTATCAACGGCGACAGTCATGTCCTCGCCCTTGAGTTTAGCCATGGCAAGACCATACGCAGCGGTTACTCCTATTGCGGGAGCCCCCCTGACCACCATATCCTTGATTGCGAATGCAATATCATCCGTGCTGCTGGCCAGGAATACCTCGATCTTCTCAGGCAGTTTCCTCTGGTCAATAAGCTTGACGACGTCATCTTCGTACCAGACCGCAAAAAGATGCCTAGTTTCACCGTCAATGTTCACTTTCATTGTACGGTGATCCATAACTGAAATAAATGAATTGTTAGTTTCATTCCGGGAGGATCGAATACTTCAAGAATTCTGAGACGTCAGGATACGGTTCCAGATCGCTGAAGGGGCTGTTCATGTAGGATTTGGGCCTGCTTTCTTTGAGTATGAGTTTCCTGAAAAGGAAGTTATGTATAGCCGGAACCTCGAATCTGGAAACAAGTTCGACAAGCTTTCCGGTTTTTTCGGAAATGTCCGGAACATTTCCCGAATTCTTGGCAATTTTCAGTGTGTTCAGGCTGAAATTAGCTGTGGAGCAAACTCCTCCCGCCGCTCCTGACTTAATGGAATCCAGCAGCAGAGCATCCTTTCCCTGGAAAACCTCCAGATTTTTGATTTCCAGATACTTCCTGAATGTCCTGATATTGTCCCCGCTGTCCTTCATTCCGACCAGGGACGAGTAATCGACCTTCAATCTGGAAACGAGTTCAGGCTGAATCGTGAAGCCGCTCAATGACGGGTTATTGTAAAGATAAATGTTTGAATCCAGTGCCTCAATTGCATCCCTGAAGAATTTTTCAATGGATCTCTCGCTGAACTTGTGGTAGTATGGGTTGATTATAACGAGATTCGTGTAACCCATGTCAATTGCATTTCTTCCCAGTTCTATGGTCTCAATCATATTGTTTCTGCAAATTCCGGCGAAAAGGAGAAGATTTGCTGATTCATCGATCACTTCCGACAGAACCTGTTCGTGCTGTTTCATGGAAAGAGAAGCGAATCCTCCGGTCGACCCACCGGGAAAGAGTCCGTCAAACCCGTTGATGGTTGCATATTCCACGAATTTCCGAATAACGTGGGTGTCAATCTCTCCATCGGAGAATGGAGTTATCATAGGTATGACAATCTTTGACATATTGACAACATTACGGTGGTAAAAATGAAGTTTAGCATCAGGCAGGATAGAAATGCATGAAATTACGCCGTGACATTGTTTTTTCAGCTGTAACGTATCATAATTGACAATAATATTCAGAATAGTTATATAACTCGAAATTGATAAACCCCTAATGATAGAAATACGGGGACTTTCAAAAATCTATGGAAGAAACCAGGTTCCAGCGATTAACAACATAGATCTTGATATTAATGATGGTGAGATACTGGGCTTTGCAGGGCTTAATGGAGCCGGCAAGACCACAACCATAAGAATTGCCTGCGGAATAATTTTCCCAACTGGAGGCAAGGTAAGTGTGGATGGCCATGACATAGTGAAGAACAAGGTCTCTGCATCAAAGAATATAGGATGGGTCCCCGAACTCCCGAATTTTGAGCCGAATGCCAAGCCTGTACTGTTACTGAAATATTACGCAGGCTTTTACGGAATCAAGGGTACCGAGGCGGAAGACCTTATTGAAAAGCTGATGAAACAGTTCAATATCTGGGATGCCAGGAACAAGAAACTCAAGAATTATTCTCAGGGGATGAAGAAACGTTTCTCCATAGCTGCTGCGATGCTCGGAGATCCGAAGAATTACCTGTTTGACGAAACTCTTAACGGTCTGGACCCTGAAGGCGTAAAGAGCATGAGAAACTTCATGCTTCAACTCAAGAAAGACGGGAAATCGGTTTTCCTCTCTTCCCACATACTGACGGAACTGGAGAACGTTGCTGACAGGATCGCCATAATCAAAAGAGGGGAACTGATCAAGATACTGGACAGGGACGAACTTCCAAATCTTGGCAAAAGTGTCGTTAAGCTCAAGATAGAGAATCTTGACGGCGGTGCAGTGGCGATACTCCAGAAGTACGGTACACCCGAAGTCACCGGAAAAGATGTGGTACTGAGGGATCTAGCCTTTAAACCCTCTGAAGCACACATAGTAAACAACGAACTGATAAAGTCAAACTACGAGGTTTCTAAATTTGAAATATCCGGAGAGGGACTGGAAGAATACTTCCTTGACCTTGTAGGACAAAAAGGGGGGATATGAGATGAGTCCTATCCTGTATGACCTGAGAAGAACGCTGACTGGCAAATTTACAATCCTCCTTATAGTCATGATAGTCGGTTTTACTGCACTCGGAGCACACGCCCTATCCAGCAACGGCTCCGGCAACGCTACACCGAGCAACACATATCACACCGATGTTGGTTATTACCACTCCAACGGAACATATCATATCGTAACATACACGTTTGACGGATACGGAACTCCTGTAAAAGACGCGCCTATTACGCTGAGCTTGAACCAGACGAAGTTCATAAATGGAACTTCCAATTCCGCTGGTTTTTACAATGCCACGTATGTAAGCAACAATTCTAAGATACCAGCTGTCGCGAATGCTTACCTGCCTAATGCTTCATCGCCTATTTCTATAATCCCAGGATTCGCTTTCTTGCAGACAAACATGTCCAGAATTAATGCCACCACTTCATTGCAGATAACTCTGGTCAATCAACCCGGAAGCCTTGTCTACAAAATGTACAACCTGTTTTACGTCGGGCCAAACGATTCTAAATCTCCCCAGCTCGCAGCATACTACGGTGCCTATAACACATCGAGGGCTGCATTCAGTGCCTACCCATATCTAAACGAGTCTAAAATGACCTCGTTAGGAACTGTGGGAGGTTTCTACACATCATCCTTAAAGATTCCGCTAACTAATGCAAACCAGAACAAAACCTTCACCCTGGGACTGTTCAATACGACAACAGGAAAGCTGGTAAATTCTCATCCCCCTGCGGCCCTATACACTAAAATAAGTCAGACGAATCAACTGACCATTGTGTTTGCTTTCCTTTCCGGCCTCTACGGCTTCTTCGTACCCATAATGGCAATATTCTCCTCCTATCTGTATTACGGGAAGGACAGAACAAGTGGCGTTCTTGAATCAGTTGCAACACGACCGGTTACAAAAAGCAGGATTCTTGCGTCCAGATTTGTAGCAGTGATACTTTCAATATTCATTGCGCTGCTTATATCAATATCAGTTGCCAATATACTTCTAGAACAGTATTTTGGACAACTGCTCCCCCTGTCTGAAATACTCGGAATGGTGGGAATATTTCTGGTCGTTTCCGCTGCCTTTGCTGGCATAGTACTCCTGACCTCTCAACTTTCCAGGGCGCAGGGAACTGTTCTTGGTGTGGGAATTGTGTTATTCATAGTATTCGATTTGCTATGGTCGTTCCTTATTCTGGACCTGCTTCTCTTCGATGTTTTCAGGTTGTCGCCATTCTCGCCGTCGACTGGCAGAATTACTGCTATTCTCGACGCTATAAACCCTGCGGGCTTCACTAGTCTGGCCAGTTCTCTGTATACAGGCACCTTCACGGGTGGCTTCAACAGTTATTCAGCCAGCGCAGTCGGGATAACACTTGTCTCTGTATCCATAGTTGGCGCAATATGGCTCATAGTGCCGTTTGCAATAACATATTACCTGAGCCGGACAAGGGATTAGATTTACTTCTACCCACACTTTTTTATTTGTTTTTTAGAATTCTCCGGTAACGGATTATGTCAATGCATTCCAAGAATATTTATAAGCGCCCTTAATATGTCCTGAGGCATCAACGATGTAAGGGCCCGTAGCTCAGCTAGGTAGAGCATCTGGCTTTTAACCAGGTGGTCGGGGGTTCGAATCCCCCCGGGCCCGTTAAGAGGTGTTAAAAGTGGGAAAATTCAATGTGCTTCAGCACGATCTGGTACCGGAACATCATCTTGTTCCAAAGAAAGAAGAAGATAAGGTTTTAAACGAGTTAGGGATAGCTAAAGACCTTTTGCCTAAAATAAGCAGGAGTGATCCAGCAATAAAGGCCCTAGAAGAAATACATGGTCCCATTGAAAGCGGGACGATAATCAAGATAGTGAGGAAGAGCCCTACCCTAGGATACTCAGTGTACTATAGGGCAATTACTAGTGAGGTTTTTAAATGAAGGAACTCGTGGAGTACTTCTTCAAGAATGAAAGTGTAGTAAGTCATCAAATAGAATCGTATAACAATTTCGTGGCAACTCTTGGAAACCCTGACAGCGTAATGCAGCAGGTTGTCGACGAGACAAAAGTTTCCGACGAGGAAGAACCGGGAGTTATGACTCTTGATCAGTCCAAGACTGGTGGAAGGGAGATTAAGGTTTACTTCGGAAGAATAAGGGAAAAAGGAAGATTTGTCGGTGAACCCACCATCTGGGTTGGCAATCCTGAAATCAAGGAAGCTTCAGGAGCCTCAAACCAGATTACGCCAATCGAGGCTAGACTCCGGGATCTGAATTACATGTCTCCGATAACTCTGAGAGTCAGGGTAGTAGAAGATGGCATCGAAAAAGAACCTGAAAACATAAAAATCGGCGATCTGCCGGTTATGATTAGATCAAAAGTCTGCACATTGACGGGAAGCAACATTGATCAATATATAGAAAAAAATAACGGCCCAGTTGACGTTACAAGAAGGGAGAAGCTTCAGTACGTCGGTGAAGATCCTGATGATTCCGGCGGATATTTCCTGATTGGTGGTTCTGAGAGAGTTATAGTCTCTCTTGAAGATCTTGCCCCAAATAAAATCCTCGTCGAATTCGAGGATAAGTATGAATCCCGGATCGAGATAGCGAAGGTTTTCTCGCAGAAAGCAGGATTCAGGGCAATGACATCCATGGAAAGAGGAAATGACGGCATTATCTCTGTAACAATACCCAGCGTTGCCGGATCGATCCCTCTGGTAATCCTGATGAGGGCTCTGGGAATGGATAAGGATGTTGATATCCACAGTTCAATTTCTTCGGCTCACGAAATGGAGCCGATAATTTATGCCAACATAGAAGAATCGAAGAGTCCCAAAATCTTCCCTCCCAACGGAGTTAACAATCTGGAGGATGCAATCGCATACCTTGAGAAGAGGTTCGCGGCCGGCCAGGCAAAGGAATTCAGGGAAAAGAAAGTCTCGCAGATGCTTGATCGTTCTCTCCTTCCACATCTGGGAGATGATCCAGAGGACAGAATTAAAAAAGCAATCTATCTTGGAAGAATGGCAAGATCTCTTCTCGAACTGCACCTGGGAATAAGAAAAGAGGATGACAAGGATCACCTTGCAAATAAGAGGGTTAAACTTGCCGGAGACCTTCTCGATGAACTTTTCAGAAATGCATTTCAGGCCGTAATGAAAGACCTGAAGTACCAGCTTGAGAGAACCTACAACAGGAAAAAGGGAATAAGGCTGAAACCTGCGGTAAGACAGGATTTACTGACCCAGAAGATACTTCATGCAATGGCAACGGGAAACTGGATTGGAGGCAGAACAGGTGTCTCGCAACTTCTTGACAGAGTTTCAAATGTAAGCACTCTCAGCCATTTAAGAAGGATAATTTCTCCATTAACCAGATCACAGCCGCATTTCGAAGCAAGAGATCTGCATCCTACACAGTGGGGGCGTATCTGCCCGAATGAAACGCCTGAGGGACAGAATTGCGGTCTCGTCAAGAATGCCGCACTGATCATAAATGTCACTGAAGGTTACGATGCGTCAATTATCCTGGAAACGCTTAAAGGGATGGACCTCCAGGAAGTAGAAGGCGAAAATGCCGAAGCCGGGAGAGTTTACCTTAATGGTGACTTTGTCGGATATCATGATGATCCGGCTTATCTCACGGACAGGGTAAGGGAAGAGAGAAGAAGAGGAAAAATGTCCAACGAGGTCAATGTCAGGTATGATCCGTCAACTAAGGAAGTCATAATAAACTGCGACCGCGGAAGGATAAGGAGACCCCTCTTAATTGTCAAGAATGGCAACACAGTCATTAACAACGAAATGTTGAGAAAACTTCAGAGCGGGGAATTCGGCATTGAAGACCTTATCAAGAGAGGAGCGATGGAATTCGTAGACGCCGAAGAAGAGGAGAATCTCTACGTTGCAATTTACGCTTACGATTTTCCGGAGAGATGCCCGAAATGTAATCTGTATCTCTACAGAAGCAAGTTGAGATGGGTTAACCCTGGCGAAGGAGAAGACCCGGACACTCCGGTTATATTACAGTGTGAACACTGCAACAACAAATTCGAAGCACCAAAGATATTGACCGAAGAGCACACACATCTTGAAGTTGATCCGTCCCTGATCCTCGGCGTGGTAGCATCTGTGACACCATATCCGGAGCACAACTCTTCACCGAGAATCACCATGGCTGCGGCAATGACAAAACAGTCCATCGGTCTTTCCTCGACGAATTTCAGGATACGAACGGACACAAGAGGACACGTTCTTCATTACCCGCAGATACCGCTTGTCAAGACCAAGATTATGGACTTCATAAAATATGATAAGAGGCCCGCCGGACAGAATTTTGTCGTGGCAATCATGTCATATCAGGGGTACAATATCCAGGATGCCCTGGTATTTAACAAATCGGCAGTGGAGAGGGGTCTTGGAAGAAGCACATTCTTCAGAACCTACAGTGCCGAGGAAAGGAGATACCCTGGAGGTCAGGAAGATCATTTTGAGATTCCCACTCATGACGTTCTCGGTGCAAGAGCCGAGGAGTTCTACCGAAATCTGGATGAAAACGGAATAATCTATCCGGAATCCTACGTTGAGGGTTCCGAGGTTCTCGTCGGAAAAACTTCACCACCGAGATTCCTTGAAGAGGGCGGCGATAAACTGGGCCCGCAGAGAAGACGTGAATCCTCTATTACAATCAGACCGAACGAGAAGGGTTTTGTTGATAATGTTATCCTTACAGTTTCGGAGAGCAACAGTAGAGTTGTGAAAATAAGGGTACGTAGTGAAAGGATTCCAGAACTCGGAGACAAGTTTGCCTCAAGACATGGCCAGAAAGGAGTTATCGGAGCGGTCATTCCACAGGAAGATTTGCCTTTTACTGAAGATGGAATAATCCCGGACCTCATAATCAACCCGCATGCCATTCCTTCAAGAATGACGGTCGGGCATATCCTTGAGATGATTGGAGGGAAGATCGCAACCCAGAAGGGTGAAATTGTCGACGGCACAATATTTAACGGGGAACCAGAGAGAAGCCTCAGGGAAGGATTGCTCAAGTACGGGTTCAGGCACTCCTCAGGTGAGGTTATGTATGACGGAATAACGGGCAAAAAGTTCGAGGCGGACATATTCGCCGGCGTCATATATTATCAGAAGCTTCACCACATGGTCGCAGGCAAATTCCATGCCAGGTCTCGTGGACCGGTGCAAATACTGACCAGGCAGCCTACCGAAGGAAGATCAAGGCAGGGAGGTCTGAGGTTTGGTGAAATGGAGAGGGATACGCTCATAGCACACGGTGCAGCCATGGTAATCAAGGACAGACTGCTCGACCAGAGCGATGGAACAATACTCTATGTGTGTGGAAATCCAAAGTGCGGCCATATAGCGATTCTGGACAGGAAGAAAGGGACACCAAGGTGCCCGGTATGTGGCAATACAGGCAACATTCATCCGGTAGAAACAAGTTATGCTTTCAAGCTTATGAGAGATGAGCTTGGATCACTTGGTGTAATGATGAGACTGGTTTTGGGTGATTTAAAATGACCGGCGGAATATCAAAGAGAATATACAGAATACAATTTGCCCTCCTCTCTCCCGAGGAGGTTAGAAAAATGTCGCAGGTCAAGGTAATTACTGCAGACACCTACGACGATGACGGTTATCCGATTGAGAGAGGGCTTATGGATCTCCACATGGGCGTCATAGAACCTGGTCTCAAGTGCGCCACATGTGGCGGAAAAGTTGATGAATGCCCCGGACACTTCGGGCACATTGAACTTGCGATGCCTGTTGTGCATGTCGGTTTTATCAAGGAACTCAAAACCCTGCTCGATTCAACATGCAAATCCTGTGGGAGAATTAAACTCACAGAAGATGAGATGAAGACCTACAAAGGAAGATTTTCCCAGCTTTCATTCGCAACCTCCGATCCGGAAATAATCGGACTTAACAGCAAGAAAGCCACTGATGAGGCTTCCCAGAGAATGGTCTGCCCTCATTGCGGGACCCAGCAGAACAAGATCATACTGGACAAACCCACCACTTTCAGGGAAGAGGGAATCAAGGTCACTCCAAAGGAAATCAGGGAAAGGATGGAACGGATACCTGACTCGGACCTCATGTTCTTTGGTCTGAATGCTGAGGTCGCAAGGCCGGAATGGATGGTGCTTACAGTACTTGCGGTTCCGCCAATCAACGTTAGACCTTCAATAACCCTTGAGACAGGAGAGAGGAGCGAAGATGATCTGACCCACAAACTTGTCGATATTATCAGAATAAGCCAGAGATTAAGGGAGAGCAGAGACAACGGATCTCCGCAACTGATTATTGAGGATTTATGGGACCTCTTACAGTTCCACGTCACAACCTACTTTGACAACCAGACTGCTGGAATTCCTCCTGCAAGACACAGATCGGGCAGAGCCCTGAAAACTCTGGTTCAGAGACTTAAGGGAAAGGAAGGCAGGTTCAGGTCGAATCTATCTGGTAAGAGAGTCAACTTCTCGGCCAGGACAGTCATTTCGCCGGAACCTTTTCTTTCCGTCAACGAAGTCGGCGTACCTGAAAAAGCGGCAAGAGAGCTCACAGTCCCCGTGACCGTGAACATCTTCAATCTTGAACATGTGAGAGAGCTGGTAAAGCTAGGGCCTGAACCAAGAAATGAATTCGGGAAATACGTTGCCGGAGTCAACTACATCATCAGGCCGGATGGAAGAAGAATAAAGATTACCACACAAAATGCAGAAGAGAACAGCAAAAGAATCGAAGTCGGCTGGGTCGTTGAAAGACAGCTCGCTGAAGGCGATATTGTCCTGTTCAACAGGCAACCATCGCTGCACAGAATGTCAATGATGGGTCACACAGTCAGGATCCTTGACGGGCAGACATTCAGATTCAATCTCGCCGTATGCACCCCTTACAACGCTGACTTTGACGGCGATGAAATGAATCTCCATATTCTCCAGAAAGAAGAAGCGAGGGCGGAAGCCAGGATAATAATGAAGGTACAGGAACAGATAATGTCACCAAGATTTGGCGGGCCGATCATCGGTGGTATCCATGACCACATAACGGCAATGTTCCTTCTTACACATGGAAATCCCCTTTATCCAGAAGATGTCACTGTGCACATGCTGAGCTATCTGGATGTGGATCATATGCCTGAAGTGGAACTCGTCGGAGGTAAGAAATTTTACAGGGGACGCAACATTTTTTCACTACTGCTTCCGGAAGGTCTGAATTTAAGATTCACAAGCAAATTGTGCTCAGGATCAAAGGAAAAGTGTGCATATGAAGACGATCCGCTTGACAAGGAGGTTTACATCGTCAACGGAAAAATGATACATGGAACGATCGACGAAGCTGCAATAGGATCATTCTCCGGAATAATAATAGATAAAATATTCAGAAAATACGGTTCAGCAGCAGCTGCTAAATTCATAGACAGAATGACCAGGCTTGGCGTTGCATTCCTGAGTTCAAGAGGGTTTTCAACCGGAATAAGCGACTATGACATACCGGATAATGCGATTACAAGAATTGAAGAAATATCAACCCAGGCCATAGAACGGACAAACAAGCTGATAGAGACTTACAGGGCAGGACAACTTCAGCCTGCTCCCGGAAGATCAGTCGAGGACACCCTTGAAATTGAAATTCTTTCAACAACAGGTGTAGTCAGGGATGAATCCGGTAAGATTGCCAGTACATATCTTGGTCTTACGAATCCTTCAGTCATTATGGCAAGATCCGGAGCGAGAGCAAAAATGCTTAACATATCTGAGGTGGCCGGAATGGTGGGCCAGCAGTCCGTAAGGGGTGGAAGACTGAACAGAGGTTACTACGGCAGAACGCTTCCACATTTCAAGACTGAGGATATCGGGGCTATGGCAAGAGGTTTTGTAAAATCGTCATACAAGGCAGGACTCAATCCAATAGAGTATTTCATGCACAGTATCGGAGGACGGGAAGGTCTTGTGGATATAGCCGTGCGAACGTCAAGGAGCGGTTACATGCAGAGAAGGCTGATCAATGCGTTCGAAGATCTCAAGGTGGATGAAGAACTGCGGGTTCGTGATACAATAGGTGCGGTTATTCAGTTCAAATACGGAGAAGACGGCGTGGATCCCACAAGAAGTGATAAGGGAGACACCGTGGATGTTGATTATCTTGCGTTTAACCTTGAGCAGGAGGTGGAGTAATGTCCACAATAATCTTCAAGGATACGAAGAAGAACCTTGAGGCACTCAAGAAGAAAGGAACTTACCGCTATGCTGTTGACTCTGATGTTCCAATAGACACAAAACTTGCCTACGTAACTGCAGATAAAAAGCAGTTTATATACCGGATTATAATCAGCTCAGTTGAGCCATACACAGAGTCCACAGAACTCCTTGAAAAGAAAAAGACTGATCTCAAGTCCGTTTTAGCGGTCGAGAGAGTTGATTCTATTGATCCGATCCCGCTCTCTGAATTCAGGAAGTCAAAGAAAAGACTGAAAGAATTTTCGGACTTTGAAACAGTGGAACTTCCGACCATAAAAATGGTCGAGAAAGCGACTTATGTGGATACCCTCTCCCCGGGAATCACAGAGATTATGGCTATCGCTTCCGCGAAGAAGCTTGAGCTTTCCGTTTCAGTTGCAGAGAAACTCGCGCATTACAAGGAAAAATTATCGCCGGAGAACTTTTCAAAGCTTCTGGACAGGATTGGAGTGGATCTCGATACAAAGAAGATCGACCCGCATGAGGCAGTCGGTATAATCGCGGCTCAGAGCATAGGTGAACCAGGCACTCAGATGACAATGAGAACTTTCCACTTTGCGGGAGTCAGGGAAATGAATGTTACCCTTGGTTTGCCCAGATTAATCGAAATAGTGGATGCCAGAAGAATACCGAGCACGCCAAGCATGACCGTTTACCTTAAACCGGAGTTCGAAGAGTCAGAAGAAGTAGTCATGAACGTTGTCAAGGAGCTTGAAAATACCACCATTCTCGATGTGGCTGACATAATAACTGACATAACGGAAATGACGCTCACCATAAAGCCTGAAAACAATAAAATGAAGGAGAGGCTTGTCAATAATTCTGATCTTCTGGATGCACTGGCCAAGATGAAGGGAATCACGGTACTGAGCGACAAGGAAAGCAAGGAAATCATTGTCAAACCGCAGCAGGAATCATTCAAAAGGCTTTACCAGGTGCAGGAACAGTTAAAGGTCCAAACAATAAAAGGGATCCCGGGAATCAAAAGAGCAATAGCAAGGATAGATCAGGCAACCTCGAAATGGATCCTGTACACTCAGGGTTCAAACCTGAAGGAAGTACTTGAAATAGATGAAATAGATGCGAACAGAACCTATACTAACGACATAATAGAGATCGCACAGGTGCTGGGAATCGAGGCTGCAAGAAATTCAATATTTAATGAAGCCCTCAGGACACTCAGTGAACAGGGTCTTGAAGTTGATCAGAGACATCTGATGCTTGTTGCAGACATGATGACTTTCGGCGGGTCCGTCAGAGCGGTAGGAAGACAGGGAATATCAGGCAGAAAGAGCAGTGTCCTGGCCAGGGCGGCTTTTGAAATAACTACCAAGCATCTTCTCAGGGCAGGATTGCTGGGAGAAGTTGATCCTCTTACCGGAGTTGCGGAAAATATTATTGTGGGACAGCCGATAACACTTGGCACAGGGGCTGTGAATCTCGTCTACAGATTAAATAAGAAGTAGCCCGTAGAGGCAACTATTATTTATACAACTGTATTAATAAGGTAGGTAAATCAGAAATCCTTAAAAATCTGGACTGGGATCAATGAAAGAAGTAACAATCGATAATAAAATAATGGGTTATATCGCTCTTTTTGAGAGAATTGGCAGGGTTGAACTGAGGGAATGCCTGGAAAACGAGGACATGGTGCTCTTCATAGTGGGGGAACGAAAACTTGCTGAACTTTTCAAGAGGAATTCAAACATAATATCTGAACTGAAGGAAAGAGTCAATAAACACATACTTGTGGCTGAATCTTCAAGAGACCTTGTAACCTATGTGAAGAACCTCTTTTTCAGATTCGGTGTCAAGGAAGTCATCGTTACATGGAAGGAGGGCCAGACCGACATCTTAGTTGCGGTTGATCAAGGAGAAATCGGAAAAGCAATTGGCAAAGAGGGCCGGAACATCAAGCTGTTCAGGGAAGCTCTTTCTCGTGGCTTCAATATAAAGAGCCTGAACATAAAGCAGTAATTCAAATTCAAGGCTGGAGATCTCACTCCAATCCACTTTTTTTTACCGATTAAGGGAATGTCATAGAGATCTCGCGTTTTTCACATATTCTTTCAACTCTTGGTCAATTTATGGGAACATTGCTGACAGGTAACAAAAGACAAGGTGAAACAAAACGTTATTAGAGAAAAATAAAAAAGAGATTTTTTAAAAAATTGGGGGAAGACCCTGATAAATTATGGGTTACTCTTCCTTGACAAACTGGGTTCCGTTCTTGATCATTGCGTCGATTTCCTCAGTCAGGAATCCACTCTTTATGGACCATATATAGAAGATTACTGAAACTATGATAACGACGATGGCATCATACGGGAATGCAATGTATCCTGCCCCATATTCTCCCAGGTACGAGAGAATAACAAGGGCTATTATGTATACAACAACCCAGATTCCCCCTTTCACCGAGTTGGCCTCAAAGATATTGCTCTCAGAGTGGCCAGCTATCAGGAACACGAGATAGACAATTATTCCCAGGAAGATTGCAATCGCCAGATATCCTACGAGGGGCCAGCCTGACCAGTATACGATCAGTGAGGCTCCTACGAAGGCAATGGGAGCAAGAATCTTTGATCCGGGAAGCTTGAATGGCCTGTGTAACTCTTTTGCGTGTGTCCTCAGTGTCGTCAGGGCAGATCCGCCTACTATGTAGGTGAATACAGTTGAGCCGCTGATGAAACCAACTAGTTTGTACCAGCTTGGGAACGGTGCGAAGAATATTATTCCTATTACCAGAGATGCTATCAACGGAAGTACTGGAACCCCTGACTTTTCGTTGACTTTCATCAAGGCTTTTGAAAAGTATCCGTTTGTTCCAAGGCCATAGAGAGTCCTCTGCGAGGTACCAAGGTACACGTTAAGTGTTCCGGAAGGGGATACATATGCATCAGCGAAGAGCAAATAGGTCAGCAATACAAGACCGGCAGACGAGGCAAGAGTTGCGAATGGAGCAGCGCCAAGTGTTGTAAGCCCTGTCGCCGTTCCGGTTAAGAGACCAGCCCAGTCTCCACGTGGCAGTCCGATAGCTGTCCAGTCAACATGGCCTATAAATGCGATCTGAAGCCCTACATAAAGCACAATACCTATAAGGACGGAACCGACGACTGCAATGGGTACGGATTTCTGGGGAGTTTTAGCCTCTCCAGCGTAGTCTACTGCCTGCCTGAAGCCCAGATAAGAGAATACTATACCTGTGGTTGCTATCGCCCCGAACACATTTGCCCATCCGTTAGCTACAAATCCTGCTCCAACATTGAAGTTGACAGCATTGAATCCAACGACGAAAAGTATTATCACAGTACCAGCGGGGATGATCAGTTTCCACCAGGTAACGCCTGTGTTCACTTTACCCATGATCTTGATTCCAAAGTAGTTCAGGAAGAAGAACAGGACCATCAAAAGAGCCGCAAGAACTATTCCGAGAAATGTCAGGACACCAGATGCGCCTACAAGGTCTATTCCGTAGTTGTGTGAATAAGAACCCGCGTATGATACCACGGCTATAGCTTCAATCGGCGGCACTGAAACCGCAGACAGGAAATATGCCCAGCCAAATAAATAACCGGCCAAGCTGCCGTGTGACATCTGTCCATATCTTACTATTGCTCCGGATCTGGGTATCATTGCTCCAAGTTCTGCATAAACAAGGGCGATGAACAGCACGATTATGCCTCCAACAATCCATGATATAATGGATGCTGGACCTGCAACTCCTGCTGCCGCGAAGGCTGCAAAAAGCCATCCGGAACCAATAATTCCTCCTAAACTCAGAAACAGCAAATCAATAGTTGATAGCTCTTTCCTAAGTTTTCGATCAGAAATGTTGCTTTCCATAGGCAAATATATGTCATCGGATATACTTAATAATTTTCTTTATCTCAGGTAGTATATTTTCAAGAAAAGCACTCTCAGTGAAATCAAAATGTCGAAACGATATATACTATTTGAGATAGAGGTGCTGTTATTAACAATTTTACAGAAACATGATGCTGTTGAGTCAGTTGAAGTCTGTGGACACCTTCTAAAACTAAAAGTAATTCTGGCAGATCTACATTTCCCTGCAATTAGGGTAAGATAAATAAACATAAACCGCTATGGGCGTAACGGTAAAACAGTAAAAAATCAATGGAAAAGGTACATAATGTTGTGGTTTGACCAGCAAAATTTAAGGGATATCAGAATAATAACGTTGTGTGGTGTGTATTAAATGGCAATCAGGAATAAAGATACATACCATAAATCAATCTTCAATGCAAAGGTGTAAGTTATGTCCGCGATAGTCCTGAACGCTTCAAGTATTCAAACTATGGCGTATAGCTTTCTATTCGCTTACAAGAATGAATTCTTCATTGCCTTCGTTTCTATTTTTGTCGGTCGTAAACTGGTAAGGGCAGCATATGGTGGTAAATATACGTCTAAGGGTCTGATTGTGTCTCCGCTTGCTTATCTCGCATTTACAGGCACTACGCTGGTAGGAATTCATCTGGAGGGGCTATTGATCTGTTCAGTAGGTTTTGCTTTTGGGTTGGGACTATCATCAGTTCTAAAGAACCAGGTGCACTTTTTCGAAAAGAACGGGAGCCTATATTACCGGAGATCATTATATATTGTTCTGGCGTGGACTGTAGCCTATATAAGCAGGATGTATCTTCTTCTTTACTATGATGTAACGGCAGGTCTTGTACTGAGTGTAATACTGTCATACTTCACGGGACTGATAACTGGTGAAGCTTTCCAGATAGCAGTGCAGAAGAGAATTTTTGATTACCGACACGGTTTACTTGCATCACAGAGGGCACAAAACCTAGAAGAGTGAGTTTCTCAATCGGAGAAATTTTATTATCCCTATCATTAACCGCCTTGAAGGATAGATAAAATGCCACTGTAGCTCAGCAGGTAGAGCAGCTGATTCGTAATCAGCAGGTCGGGGGTTCAAATCCCTCCAGTGGCTTCATCACGCTTCGTATTCCTCGCCATTATGAGATTGTAGTTACCATTGTCCCTATCATCGTTCCCTACCACTCACCAGAGGCTTAACGAGATCGTCATAGCGGTCATCTGCCAGAATGTAACTGGTACATGGCGAATGAAGAGGAAACCATGAACCTCCTCGTGCAGAATCATCATAAATCATTGGCAAAGAGTTGACAATGAGTTCAAACTCCGAATATTTCTTAAATGAAATCCCATTGCTTTCGTGTGATCAGAGAAGAGAATCTTGAAGAATGTCTGGAATGGGGCAAGCTCCTCCAAGAGAGAAAATATGAATGAAAATGAATGGACTCGTACAGAGAAGAAGATAGCGAGAAGCGCATTTGATAACGCTCTTCAAAGGGAATGCGATTTCATCATTAAGAGACTTGGGGAAATGGTCTCGAGGGCACTGAAGATTTCCGATATATTGGAAATGCATCACTATCTTTCCGACACGCTGAAAGAGATGGAACTCAAATATGATTACAGGTATTCGCGCATCATTCAAGTGTTTGGCCGGTTACTTGCTGAAGGATGGCTCTCCGAGGAAGATCTGAAAGGGCTTGGCAAGGAAAAGATGGAACAAATCACGAATACCGCTAGTTCGATACGCTCCCTTGTTATTGACGACGAACCCGCAGAGAAGGATGCGGTGCACCATGAAGATGGACGGGGATCGAGAGGGGATGGCAGTTCTCCCACGAAACTGAGCACAAAAGAAAAGGGACGAACTCCGGAAGATCTCACAAAGATGATCGAGGATGCGATAGTTGACGCATATACCTTTGAGGAGCAGGAGACTGCCTTCCTCACTGTACTTCAAGACTCGTTTCACTTCCCTTTCCATGCCATTGTAGTAGGAGAGCCGGTAGAGGTCAGGAATTTTGACCTTGATGAGGGCGAGGTAGGTATTGTAGCGGTATGCAGGCGCCTTGGAAAGAATTACCGAGTCAATGTCACAGCTCTTGAATGGGATGATCATAAGCCTTCTGGCGCAGAATGGATTGATGCATACAGACAATGGCGTAAATCTGGCCTGTAGTTACCACCAGGGGAATGAGGAACGCCATAACATTGTGAACCCCCTCAGAACCCGATTCTGCTCCAATTTGCTGCGTGTTCTGTCAGTTCTACCCAATGATGGTCTTTCCGGGAGTGAAAATTTATAGCAAAAGAGCATAAAATTCGAAAAGAATCAGGGTAATTGCCTCATGTGTAAATGCCGATAACAAGCGTTGAAACAATATGCAATGAATTATGATATTCTGTATAACTCCTGCTTTCCCATGATTAGTTAATCTATAACTCCGCCTTTTTTTAAGCTTGAGTTTCTTATGACAATGAGTATTATGGTTTTATACTGAGCCTTAATTTTACACATTACCTTGCTATTTTCCAATTATGCAGTCTGTGCACTATTCAGGATCTTTTCAGAGTATTCGATCCCCATCTGCTTTAGCACAGATCCCGCATCCTCGCTCACGGATCGCATGAAGATAATGCCATATCTTGTCTTAACCGGAGTCACCATGAGTCCATTCAAACTTGAGTTCCGCATGATAATCATTGTCAGTGTGAGATGTTGAACCCCTATGTTACCGTGTTTTCTTAACATTGTGGAAAATTATGTATGTGCACATTTACGGATCCTGGGATACGGCAGTCCCAGGCTTTTGAGAACATCAGAAGCTTCACTGCTCTCTGATGAGATATACAGTTCTCTCTTTTCAACCGTTACAGGAACAACGTCTAGGTAATTCAGGCTCCTCCTTATGCTGTCAATTGTCCTGCCTGTGAGTTTTTCCATTATTCTTGAAAGCAGAAGCGACAATACGCACACAAAAACATGAGCTCTTATCCGATCAGATTTCCTGTGGTATACCGGACGTATCTCGAGGTACGATTTGATGGTGCGGAATGATCTCTCAATCTGCCACTGTTCCTTGTATGCTGTTACGATTTCACTTTCCGGGAGATCAGTGTTGGTGACAATGAGGAATCTTCCCGCAAGCTTCTTCAGTATTCCGATCCTCTTTTCATTGAGCGCTGCACCATCTTCTGGGAACTTAACCAGCGATTTCAGCTTTCCCAGGGATTTCTTCAGTTCTTTCTGATCCGGTATTCCTGATATCTTCCTCTTCACGATATCGATTTTATCGTTGAGGTCCTTCAGATCGAGTTCCTCCCTCTTTCTGTTGTATACGGCGATATGCCTTCTCCTTTCTGCGAGTCTCCTCTGATCCCCTGTGGAATCACCCTTCATTACTTTGTCCACGTTTATGGCAACCCGCTTTATGATCAGGTCAGTGTCAGGCTTCAGTTCCCTGAATATTTCGATCTCAATGTCATCCTTTACCGAGATGAGTTTGTCCAGAGTCCGGTATATATTGTCGTCATTCAGGTCAATTTCGGACCATGGATAATATACCTTTTCTGAGAGGTTTATGAGGGAGAGATCCGATGATGGCTCCAGCAGCCTTGCGATTATCATGAGATTCAGGATATGGGCGTAAACACTCGTACTCTTTCTCAATATCTCAAGGATGCCGCTGTCATTCATTACCGCCATGGAAGCATAGGCAATCCCGAATTCCTTCGACGGCAGAAGCGAGAATTCCCCTGGTGTCATTCTTCTTATGGAATCCTTCTCACCGGCGAGAAGAAGAGCCTTCCTGTATCTTTCCATGTCACTCTCATTCCTGACAGGCCCTAGATATTCCAGAATCCTTGTCTTCTGCTTTCCGTTCTCCCTGTACCGTTCGCATATCTGGGCGTATTCATACACATTCTTTCCTCTCCTGTTTCGTGATACCCTCAGGTACATACCCATGCATCGAAGGTGCACGGATACAACAGGGATCATTTCATTCAAGAAAGGCAGTAAAATGCACGTTATGCAGATGAAGTCACAATAATCTAAGTGCGGAACTCAAGTTTGACTTCAACATTCAAGGTATAAGGAAGGACAGAGTCCACAAATTATAGCTAAATTCACTTGTTTGTGCAGGAGATGAGTAGATCATATCGTTCTATGATCGCACAAAAATTATCCAAGAAATGCCATAATATCTTGTGCACCATTAGAGATCAGAGGCAAATTTGAGCATCAAATATTCAACACACCTATGTGAGATTCTATAAGTGCACCTATACAAAGTAAAACTATTGAAAACAAAAAGTAATAACCTGAAATGTAAAGCAAATTTTTGGTTCTGCTGAAAAAGAGCTCAGAACCTTGATTTCTAATAAGAGATTGGACGAATGATATCAGTATATCAGCCAAAACCATTGCAAAAGCTATTCCGAAAACATAACCTAATGTCTCTGGAAAGAACTGAGGCAATACGTACTTTACAAAAGAACCTGGGCCATTTGCAATATTTAAAGAGCTTAAAATTTGAGTTTCATTTAAGTTTGAAGTGAAAATGGAAATAAAAGTTCCGAAAAAGACAGATAGGCCTCCAACCATATATTCGTTTAGGTCAAGCGATAAATTATTTGAAAATATAGTTTCGAACATTTTGAGCACATCGTTTGGTTGAACATTAGAGGAATGTCCAGTTGAAGTAAGCGATGGAAGTGGTGTTATGTATGTGTAACCTGTATATCGATCATTTCAGTAACTATGTCAAGTGACAGCACTCTGGGAACCTGATTCATGGCTTATCATCTGACGCATTATCAGACCGGAATGTTCATTAGCATAGTTACTGTACAGTATGCATGTCCTTCGAGAGAACCATTACCAGCCGCGGCAGGAAATACAGGCAAATTGTCGAGTCCAGGTGGGACAGGGAGAAAAAGCAGTCCCGGATACATGTGATCAGGCATCTCGGAAGCGTTGTGGAGAAGGATGGCAACGAGGAAGTTATAGCAGCGGAATCAAGA